>JAWVZD010000234.1:0-4788 GCA_033722395.1 Thermoanaerobaculia bacterium
AGGGCCACGTCACGCTGGGCTCGCTCCGGGTGCGGCAGGACCGGCTGATCTTCGAGGCTCTGGGCGGCGTCGCCGAGAGCGGCAGCGGGGCGCCCGACGACCCGGTCGAGCTCGCCCTGGCGCGCATCCGGCAGCTGTCGGCGCACGAGGTGGGGCACACCCTGGGGCTGGCGCACAACTTCGCCGCCAGCACCTACGGCCGCGCCTCCGTGATGGACTACCCGGCGCCGCTGGTGACGATCGGTGACGGGGGCGCGCTCGACTTCGCCGCCGCATACGACGTCGGTGTCGGCGCGTGGGACGTCCATGCGGTGCGCTACGCCTACAGTCAGTTTCCCGCCGGCACCGACGAGGAGCAGGCCCTCGAGCACCTCGTCCGCGAAGCCGAACGCGGCGGCCTCCGCTTCGTCACCGACGCCGATGCGCGGCCGGCCGGAGCGGCGCATCCATGGGGCAACCTGTGGGACAACGGCAGCGACCCGGTAGCGGAGCTGGCGCGCCTCGTGGAGGTGAGACGCCTCGCGATGAGCCGCTTCGGGGTCGCCAACCTGGGCACCGATCGGCCGGTGGCGCTGCTCCACGAGACCTTCGTGCCGCTCTACTTCCTGCACCGCTTCCAGATCCTGGCGGCGGCCAAGGTGCTCGGCGGCCTCGACTACCGCTACGCCGTGCAGGGCGACAGCGATGTCGCGGCCCGCCGCCTCGACCCCGCCTGGCAGCGCCGCGCCCTCGCCGGACTGCTCGATCTCGTCGAGCCGGCCGAGCTCGAGATCGACGAAGCGATCCTCGAGCTCCTGCTGCCGCGGCCGTTCGGCTACGGGCCGAACCGGGAGCTCGTCGCCTCCGAAGCGGCGCCGGCGTTCGACGCCGTCGGGGCGGCCGCCACCCTCGCCGACATGGTGCTCGAGCAGGTCCTGCAACCGGAACGGCTGGTGCGGGTCGTCGACCACCACCGACGAGACGAGACGCAGCCGTCGCTCGGGGAGGTGTTGGGCGAGGTGACGCGCCGCGTGTTCGAGGACAGTCGCGCCGCGGGACGGCGCCAACAGGAGATCGAGCGAGTCGTGCAGTCGGTCACCCTCGACCGCATGCTCTCCCTGGCGCGCTCGACGGCGGTTCCGGTGCAGGTGCAGTGCCGACTCGAGGCCGAGCTGCACAACCTCGACCGCTTGCTGTCCGGGGCCGAGCCTCCGCTCGAGCCGGCGTACGCTGCGCATCTGAGGGGACGGATCGCACGCTTCCTGGACCGCAGCGAGGTCGGCGCCGACAGCGTGGCGGCGGCTGCCGAGCCGCCGCCGGGACAACCGATCGGCCTCGCCCCGTGGTTGCATTCGATCGAATCGGGATGCTCGCAGGCCGAGGGCCGGCGGTAAAACAGAGCGCCGCGCGGACCCGCGATGTCAGCCGAGTCGAAGGGAGGTGAGAGCGTGAGGCGGATCGAAGCCCCCACCAAGGGTCTCAGTCACCAGGCCTTCGAGCCGTTGGCCGAGGGAGAGGTCTACGAGCCGTATATCGCGGCCGACGAGAGCCCGCTCGAGTTCAGTTTCAGAGCGGTGGTCGCCGGCATCCTGTTCGGCATCCTGTTCGGTGCCGCCAACGCCTACCTCGGGCTCAAGGCCGGGCTGACCATCTCGACCTCGATCCCGGTGGCGGTGATCACCGTCGCCGTCTTCCGCGTGCTCCACCGGCTGGGATCGAGCTCGTCACTGCTCGAGGCGAACCTATCGCAGACCGTCGGCTCGGCCTCGAGCTCGGTGGCGAGCGGCGTCATCTTCACCCTGCCGGCCCTGTTCTTGTGGGGCGCCCCACCGAGCCTGCTGCAGATGACCCTGCTGGCGATGTGCGGCGGCCTCCTCGGGGTCCTCTTCATGATCCCGCTCAGACGCTTCCTGATCCAGCGTGAGCACGGCCACCTGCCGTACCCGGAGGGCACCGCGTGTGCCGGTGTCCTGGTGGCGAGCGAGGTCGGTGGGACGCGCGCTCGCCCGGTCTTCCTCGGCCTCGGCGTCGGCGCCGCGTTGAAGGCCCTCTTCGGGTGGGCACGGGTGCTACCCGACGATGTCGAAGTATCGATCCCGTTCCTGAAGAAGGGGCAGTTGGGGATGGAGATGTCTGCGGCACTGTTCGGGGTCGGCTACATCCTGGGTCCACGCATCGGCGCCATCATGGTGGGCGGGGGTCTGCTCTCCTGGCTGGTCCTCATCCCGGCCATCGCCTGGTGGGGCGAAGGGCGCCTCGAACCGCTCTATCCGGAGACGGTGCAGACGATCGCGCAGATGGAGCCGGCCAGGATCTGGACGCGCTACATCCGGTATATCGGCGCCGGGGCCGTCGCCACCGGCGGACTCGTCACTCTGATCCGCAGCATCCCCACCATGATCGAGAGCTTTCGCATCGGGGCGGAGCAGCTGCGCTCCCGCCTCGGTACGGACGGCGGCCGCAGCGAGCGGACCGACGACGACCTGTCGCTCCGCGTCGTCGGCTTCGGCGCTCTCGCCCTGTTCCTCGCGCTGGCGCTGGTACCGGTGATTTTCGCCAGCCTGCCGGGAGTCGCGGGTCGTGCGCTGGCGGCGTTCCTGGTGGTGGTGTCGGCCTTCTTCTTCGTCACCGTGTCGTCGCGCATCGTCGGCCTGGTCGGCGTCACCTCGAACCCGACCAGCGGCATGACGATCGCGACGCTGCTCGCCACCTCGACGATCTTCCTGCTGCTCGGCTGGACCGACTTGACCGGCAAGGTGGCGGCACTCACCGTCGGCTGTGTCGTCGCCATCGCCGCCTCGATCGCCGGCGATACCTCGCAAGACCTCAAGACCGGCTTCCTCCTCGGCGCGACGCCGCGCCGCCAGCAGGTCGGCGAATTCATCGGAGTCCTGACCTCGGCGGTCTTCGTCTGCATCACGGTGATCGCGCTCAACGACGCCTACGGCTTCGGCACCGAGGAGATCCCGGCGCCGCAGGCGACGCTGATGAAGGTGGTGATCGACGGCGTGCTCGAGAGCTCGCTGCCGTGGGGCTTCGTTGCCATCGGCGTCGGCATCGCTCTGCTGGCCGAGTTGGCGCGGATCAACAGCCTGGCCTTCGCCGTCGGGGTCTATCTGCCGGTGTCGACGATGGTGCCAGTCTTTCTCGGCGGCCTGCTGCGGTGGTCGCTCCAGCGCCGCGCCGGCGACACCGAGGATGCCGAGGAGCGCCGCGACCGGGGGGTGCTGTTCGGCTCCGGCCTGGTCGGGGGCGAGGGGCTGCTCGGCGTCGGCATCGCGATCGCCGCCGCCTACGCCGTGGCCCGCGACGAGACGCCCTGGAGCCTGGGCTACGCCTGGGCCGGCGCACTCGGCGAGTGGCTGGCATTCGCCGTCTTCCTGCTCTTGGCGGGCTACTTCTGGAAGGTCTGCGTGGCGAGCGATGAGAACCCGAGCGCCGGCTGACCCGACCCGGCGGTGGCCTCCGATCGCGGCCGTCGGCGCTCTGACGATGCTGGCCGTGAGCCTCTTCCCGGTCACCGCCTGCGCGGCCGGGAGCGGTGGGGAAGGGGTGCAGCGGCTTTCCGTCCGAGTACTCGGAGAGGTGCCGCACGACCCGCAGGCCTTCACCCAGGGCCTCCTGTGGCACGAGGGCAAGCTGTACGAGAGCACCGGCCTCCATGGGCGCTCGACCCTACGCCGGATCGACCCGGGCGACGGCCGTATCGAGCACTCCGTAGAGCTCCCCGAGGCGCTCTTCGGCGAGGGTCTGGCGCGGGTCGGCGATCGGCTGGTGCAGCTCACCTGGCGCAACGGCGAGGCCCGCGTCTACGATCTCTCGACCCTCGAGCTCGTCGAACGACAGCGCTATTCCGGCGAGGGGTGGGGCCTGTGCTTCGACGGGCGCGAACTGGTGATGAGCAACGGCTCGGCGCAACTCGTGCGACGCGACCCGACGAGCTTCGCCGAGCTCGAGCGGATCGAGATCCGACTCGATGGCCGGCCGGTACGCGGATTGAACGAGCTCGAGTGCGCCGAGGGCTGGATCTACGCCAACGTCTGGCAGAGCGATCGGATCGTGCGGATCGATCCCGCCAGCGGCGAGGTGATGGCGGTGGTCGACGCCGCGCCCTTGCGTCGTCGGCTGACCACTCCGCTCGAGACCGACGCCGTCCTCAACGGAATCGCCTATCGTCCGGATACGGCCACCTTCTATCTCACCGGCAAGCTCTGGCCGGTCCTCTTCGAGGTCGTCTTCGTCGACTGATCGGCATGGCGCCGGCGCGCCTCACTTCACGACACCCCAAAACGAATCACGAGAGGAGAGCAGTCCATGTCCGACATCTGGTACGTCGCCCACGACGGGCAGCAGGAAGGTCCCATGTCCGCCTCGGAGGTGGTGAGCCGCATCGAGAGCGGTGTCCTCGACGAGCGCTCGCACGTCTTCCGGCAGGGGATGGACGAATGGGTCCCGATCACCTCGCAAGGCGAGTTCGTCAGCGCCTTCGGTGAGCGCTCCGCACCGCCGCCACCACCTCGTCGCAGCGCCGCCGCCGACGAGATCGATTACGAGATCCTCGGCCACGAAATGCAGCTGGTCGAGATCACGCTCGATCCCGACGAGGCCTGTATCGCCGAGGCCGGCGCCTTCCTCTACATGGATCCGGGGATCGAGATGCAGACCATCTTCGGCGACGGCTCCGCCAAAGAGGCCGACGGGGGGCTGGTCGGCAAGCTGTTGACGGCCGGCAAGCGGGTACTGACCGGCGAGTCGTTGTTCCTCACCGTCTTCGGCAACACCGCCACGGAGCGTCAGAAGGTCGCCTTC
>JAWVZD010000235.1:0-4741 GCA_033722395.1 Thermoanaerobaculia bacterium
ATCCCTTGGACTCGCTTCGGCGCCGTCCTCGTGGTCGTGACCGCGGTCGTCGTCGGCGCCCTCGGCGCGACGCAGGCGACTGCGGTCGTCTCGCTCTGGCGAGGACGGAGCGGCGGAGCCGGGGAGGTCCACGACCCGCCGAGTCGGGGGCGAAGGCACACCGCCTGGGCGCTGCCGGCCGCGGGCGGACTGACACTCGTGGGAGCGCTCTATCTCCTGCTGCCCTGGGCCGACCTGCGACCCGTGTCGCTGCTCGATCCCGACACGCTCTCCCGACGGCAGGAGCTCACGGAGCGCGGTCGAAGCCTGCTCGAACGATCCGCCCACGCCCATGGACTCGAGGCGATCTCGCGCAAGAAGACCGCCACCATCGTCGCCACCGACGAGTGGCCCGGCGGCTCTCCCTGGTGGCCGGTTCCGGCGCAGCGGTTCGAGGCCGTACGGCGGCTCGGCACGTTCACCTCCCAGGTCGAGCTCCTGGAAGGTCCGCGGGCGGGCGAGATCCACGGCTTGCAGAGCTGGCAGCCGTATCGTCGGCCCCCGGGTGCCACCTCGGTCGAGCCCGTCGACTCGAGCCCGCTGGCCAGCTTCTATCTGCCGACGCTGCAGTACTTCGACGAGCTTCCGTTTCGCCTGCTCGAGGCGCCGATCGTCGTCGACGCCGGCCCGAAGGAGCTCGGTAGCAAGACCTTCGATCGACTCTTCGTCACCTGGGGCGACGAAGCACCACATGCGCGAGACGACCAGTACGAGATCTGGATCGATCCCGACACCCATCGGATCGCCAAGGCGTACTACACCGTCCGCGAGGCCCCGGCGTTCTCTCCCGCTCTGCTCGCTCCCCTGATGCGCTTCGCGGGTGTCGGGACGATGCACTACTCCGACTACCGCGACGTCGAGGGCGTGCTGATGCCGTTCGTCCAGACCGTGACGCTCGGATCACCCGAAGATCACCCAAGCGAAGCCCCTGGCGAGTTCTTCCACCGCCTCACCGTCGAGTCGATCCGGTTCGACGCCGCCGATCCGGCGAGCCTCGAGGTGCTGTCCGGGCTCGCCCCACCGGCAGCCCACAAGCTGCGCCTAGACGCGCCCGGTCGACCCTGAAGGTAATCGACGAGGAGCTCGAGGCTCGGCTGTGCGCCGGCCAGGAGAGCGCCGGCTGAGCGACCCGCGATCGCGCGCACCCTCGCCGCGATTCAGGTCGAGCGCGGAGCGCCCGCGGCGGTGCCGATGACGCGCCCGAAGCGGGGATCGTCGCGCAGCTCCTCGAAAGCCGGGTCGACCGCGACGTACGGCGACCACCAGAGTCGACGCGCCAAGCCCTCTTCGAGAAGCTCGAGCGCCGGGGCCGACCGTCCCGCCAGCGCGAGGAGCCGTGCCCGCTCGAGCACGAGGCTGTCGCAGCTCCTACCGAAGAGATCCGCCAACTCCGTCAGGTGGCGCTCGGGCCCGGCGGTGGACACCGCGGATCCGGCCTCGAAAGAAGGCACCGTATTCGAAGCCGAGAAGACAGCGGCAATGCGTTCGCCCACCTGCCGGGCCTGGGACGGTCGGTCGAGGGCGAGGTAGGAGAGATGCAGGACCTCGAGCGCCGGCCAGGACTCGGGCTCGAGGTCTAGAACCCGGCGGGCCGAGGCGACTGCCTCTTCGTAGCGCCCGGCGAGATAGTAGAACCAGGATTGGTCGGGCAGAATCCGCGGAGAGCCCGGCTCGCTACGAAGCGCCGCCTCCACCTCTCGAACGGAGCGCTCGACTTGACCCGAAGCGGCTGCCGCCCGGGCCAGCCAGAGTCGCGCCTCGCCCGAGTCGGGCGACAGGTCGACGGCTCGCTCCAACGCGCTGAGAGCCGACGCCGGATCGAAATCGAGATACAGATAGCTGATCCCCAAGGCGATCTGCGCCCGGGCCGACCGGGGGGAGATCTCGAGCGCCTTCCGAGCCTCCTCGCGAGAAACGAGCAACGCCGCAGGGACCGGACGAGATCCGGCGAGCCCGAGCTTCTGCCACGTCATCGCCCTCCCGGCCCTCGCCTCGACCAACAGCGGTTCGATGGCCAGGGCGGCCTCGTAGCGCGCCAGGGCGCCCTCCAGGTCTGGAACGCCGCCGCGCTCTTCGAGGTACCGGCCCTGAGCGTAGAGATCGAACGCCGGCGAGGGCCACGCCCTCTGCGCCCCGCCCTCGATCGGCGACGGGGCGCGAGTCGACGAGCCGAGCCCGGCCATCAACAGGAGAAGAGCGGCCATGCCCCATCGAAGCGCCACCGCAGTCGCGCGCGAAGAGTGGGCTCTGCCGTCGGAGCTGCCGAGCGTGATCGGCTCGGCCGTGCCCACGAAGCGGTAGCCCGTTCCACGCACCGTCTCGATGAAGCGCGGACGGCTCGCATCGTCCCCCAAAGCGCGCCGTGCCCTGGAGACCAGGAAGTTCAGGCCCTGCTCGGAATCGACGAACCTCTCGCCCCATAGGGCGTCACAGAGGTCTCGGCGCGAGACGACGTGCCCCCGCCCCTCGAGCAGCCGCTCGACGAGGCGTGCCACCTTCGGGGTCAGCCGGACGACCACTCCGTCCGAGCGACTCAGATCGCGCGTCGACGAATCGAAGGTCGCCTCGCCGAGGCGCCATGCCCTCCTTCCGCGGCCGCTCGCCGGGTGGTCCGTCGATCTCATACGACTCTCATCCATTTCTCATTGTACGAGCGGCCACCATCAGTAGTTTGGATTCGTTCTGCTCAACCCAACCGACGGAGAGGAACTCATGCATCCGATCAGAACCTTCACCTTTCGGCTCGTCCTGGCTCTAACGACCCTGCTCCCGATCGCCTGTACCCCCGAAACGCCCGCGGTGCAGCCTCGAGCCGGCAGCGAGGGGCTCGCCACTCGCTCGGCGAGCGCTGCCGAAGATCCGCTCGCACTCCTCGAGGCAGCGGACGAGGCGCTCCTTCGGACCCGCTGGCTCGAGTACGACTTCGAGTATGTCGCCACGCACGCCGGCCGAGGGAGGCTCCGGGGACGCGCCCGCGTCGAGCCGGTCGACCGCGACCTCACCCGCAGTCGCTACTGGATCGAGGCGGACATGGACATGCCCATCGCCTGGCTGGCCGATCTTCCGACGCATGTCACGGTGGCCCGAGACGAGTCGCTCGCCTGGCGCATCGATCGCCTCGCGCGATCCGCCGAGATCGCGACTCCCCCGGACGGCCTCGGCTGGTCGCCGACCATCAACCTCGCCAACAGGGTGCTCTTTCCGCAGCTCTTCCGGGAGCGGCCGATGGGCGTCGAGATCGACGACCCGGTCGAGCATCGCTGGGCCGGCACGGCGCGCATCGGGGAGGTGGAATGCGACGTCGTCTATCTGGTCTTCGAGCCGGAGTCCGGCCTCGGTGAGCAGTACTTCTATCTGGGCCGCGAGGACCACCTACCGCGGCGCATCATCCTGACCAACGTCCACGACACGCCGATGGGACCTCCGATGAGCTTCGATCTCACTCTGACTCACCTCCGCGCCGGCGCCGGAGACGCTCCGTTCTCGTTCACACCGGACCTGGAACGCGGCTTCCAGATCGTCGATCGAGACCTCGAGACGTGGCGGCCCGGCAGCCCGACCCCGGAGTGGGAGCTGATCGACCTCGAGGGTCGCACGGTCACGTCGGAGGATCTGGAAGGCAACGTCGTCGTCCTCGAGTTCTGGGCGACATGGTGTCCGACCTGCCGACTGACCCTGCCGCGCCTGGAGGCGCTGCAGCAGGAGTTCGCCGACCGCCCCGTGCGGGTCTTCGCCGTACAGACCTGGGACGAGAGCGACCCGAGACCCTACCTCGCCGAGCACGAGCTCGACCTCGAGGTGCTGTTATCGGGTGATGCCCTGGCGGATCGCCTGAAGGTCTACGGCACCAGCCAGAACGTCGTCATCGATCCGCGAGGCAGGATCGTGCTCCACGATCTCGTCTTCCCCTTGGCGCAACGCGAGGAACGCCTGGCAGAGGCCGTCCGAGAGGCCCTGGCCGCACCCGACGAGGGCGACGAGCTCCCGGGATCATAGGCCCCGACGTCGCACGGCGGGGAGGCGACCGACGCCCGGGCGCCATCGGCCGCCTCCTGCCCGGCGGCGCTACTCGCCCGCCAGCTCCACCAGCCCGTTCTCGGCCCGCTCTCGGGTTCGTCGTGCAGTCGAACCGTAGAGGACTCGAAACCGGTTGTCGTTCTCTCCCCGGTCTGGATGCGGTCTGGATCGAGCAGACCCGCCCGAGAACCGCGCAACCCGCTCCTTCGAGCGCCGTAGGTAAGGAAGGACCGTGGAGCATCTCGAATCTCGCCCCAGCGACCTCGCGCCGCTTTCCGACGATCGCCTCCCCCGGGCTCTCTCCATGCTCTCGTCGAGATTCTCGAACATCCGTCCCCTTGCGCTCGCAGCCATCGTGACGAGCTGCACGCTCGCGGTGGCGGTGGAGCGCGAGGCTGCGGACGCGCCGGCCGCCGAGCTCTTCCTGGCGGGGACGATCTCTACACGGGAGGCGATCGAGCACGGTGCCGTCGTCACCCCGGACGGTAGCGAGATCTGGTTCACCCGCGCCATCGGCGTCTGGGGTGAGCCCGCCCGGAGCGCGGTGATCCACGTCGCCCGGCGCACACCGGACGGCACCTACCACGAGCCCGTCCCCGCCCCGTTCTCGACCGGGTTCGACGGCGACCCCTTCCCGAGCCCGGACGGGGCGTGGCTCTACTTCGTCTCCGATCGGCCCGCGCCG
>JAWVZD010000236.1:0-4732 GCA_033722395.1 Thermoanaerobaculia bacterium
AGATCGCGGTGACCGAGGGTCCGTTCCTCGAACGCCTCATGCTGGTCAACGTGATCCTGGTGCTGTTCAACCTCCTACCGGCCTTCCCGATGGACGGCGGCCGCATGCTCCGTGCGCTCCTGGCGATCCGGCTGCCGTACGGCCGCGCCACCCGCATCGCCGCCTCGATCGGTCAGGCGATGGCCCTGCTGTTCGGTTTCGTCGGTTTGATCGGCAACCCCTTCCTGCTGTTCATCGCCTTCTTCGTCTGGATCGGCGCGGCGCACGAGTCGAACATGGTGCAGATCCGCACCGTGCTCGGCGGCATCCCGCTGGGGGATGTCATGTTGACCGAGTTTCACCGTCTCTCGCCCGAGGACCCGCTGGCCCGCGCGGTCGATCTCACCCTGGCCGGCTCGCAGAAGGACTTTCCCGTCGTCGTCGACGGCCGGGTGATCGGCGTGCTGACGCAGAGCGCCCTGGTGAAGGGCCTGCGAGAGGGGGGCGAGTCGAGTCGCACCGCCTCGTTCATGCGCACCGACTTCGAGGTGGTCGATCCAGCCGATCTGGCCGAGGCGGTGCTCCCCCGCCTCCAGTCGAGCGACCTGCAGCTCCTGCCGGTGGTGCGGGACGACGCCCTGATCGGGCTGATCAACCTCGAGAACGTCGGCGAGTTCCTGCAGATCCAACGCGCCTTGATGGACGAGGCGTAGTCGCGGATGGCACCCAGAGCGTCCCGCGAGACCCCGGCACCCCGTCGATCGATCGCCTGTCCGGCGCCCCGGCCGGTCTCCGCTACTCCCCGACGACCTTGCGCATCCGTGCCACCTCGAGCTCGAGCCGCTTGATCTCGCGCAGCAGCCGGTTCCGGTTGATCGTCATCCAGTGCAGGATCTTCATCATCGAGACGCCGACCCCGGTCATCAGGAAGATGGTCGCCCAGAAGAGCGGATCGGCAGCTGTCGCGGCGCTGAAGAAGCGGACGCCAGCCCACACGAAGACCACGAAGAAGACCAGCTGCCAGAAGGTCATCGCGATCGATACCCAACGCAGCTTGCCGCGATAGGCATCGGCAATCAGCGCCCGGAACGAATCGTCCTCCGGGCCGAAGCCGCCGAGGTCGACACCCGTCTCGTCCAGTGCCTGTCGAATCTTGTCGTCGAGCTCACTCATCTCGTTCTCCTTCGATCGCCTGCTTGAGCTGATTACGGGCCCGGTAGAGACGCGATTTGACCGTCCCGGCCGGGACCTCCAAAATCTCCGCGATCTCGCCGATCCGGAAACCCTCCTCGTAGAACAGCGCCAGCAGCGCCTGCTGCTCGCGCGGGAGAAGCGCCAGTGCATCGGCCAGGCGGCGACCTCTTTCGGTGCTGTCCTTCCGGCCCCCGAGCTCGACGTGCCGTTCCCGCTCGGCGGCCAGCTCTCGGTCTCTCTGTCGGCGACGACCCCGCCGCCGCACCCAGTCGATCGCCTTGTTGCGAACGATGCGGAAGGCCCACGGACCGAAGCGGGCCGGATCGTCCAGTCGGCCCAGGCCGCGAACAATCGCCAGCCAGGCCTCCTGCACGGCATCGCGAGCCGCCTCGCGTTCACCGGTCAACCGAAACGCCGTCCGCAGGAAGCGTTCCTGCCAGCGTCCGACGAGCTCGTCGAGCGCTCCGACGTCGCCGTCCTGGGATCGCAGCACCAGCAGCTCGTCGTGGGCTTGGTCGACCGTCATCGCTTCTCTCCCGTCCAGCTAGTCGAACGAGACCGGTGAGCGGTTCACTCCGGCTGCCGCCGGCCGGGGAACGAAGTCGACGCGGAGGCGGAGCGGCCCTTTATCCGACGCCCTCGAGCAGCCAGATGTCGGCTCCCGACGGGGCGCCGCGCTCGAAGACGACGCTCTCGCCGTCGGGAGCGAATACCGGGTAGTCGATGCGCACGTCGGGGTCGTCGAAGGCGAAGATTTGCCGCGGCGCGCTGCCGTCGACCGGGAAGACCCAGAGCGAGAGGTGCCCTCTCGCATCCAGGACCAGCCGGCGATCGGGCGAGAAGGAGATGTGCCATCCCGCTCCCGGTGTGTCGAGCCAGGGCCGCGCCGGCGAGCCGTCGAGCGGCAGGACGTGGAGCGTCGTCTCCGCATCCGCCGCCCGGTGGACGACACCGGAACCATCGGGGAGCCAGCGCACGAAGTGCCCCGACGTGGCCATCGAGCTCAGCTTGCGCTCGTTCGAGCCGTCGGCGTCCATCACCCAGACCTCGAGGCGCCCGTCACGGTCCGACTGGAAGGCGATCTGGCGGCCGTCCGGTGAGTAGAACGGGTCTTCGTCCACTCCGGGATCCTCGGTGAGCTGGCGGAGCTCGCCGCTGTCGACGTCGACCGCCCAGATGTCGACGTTGCCGGCGCGCGAGGAGAAGAAGGCGATCGAGGTGCCGTCGGGCGACCAGTTGGGCTGAAAGTCGCCTCCCTCGCCGCTCGTCAGTTGAGTGAGCTCGCCGTCGGCGCGCGAGAGGAGCCAGAGGTTCATCTGGCCCAGCCGGTCGGAGTTGAACGCCAGCCGACCGCCGTCCGGCGACCAGACGCCGCGGCTCTCCTCGCGTGTCGTCGCCACCAGCGCCTCGGCCGGCCCCGTCGGCTCGGCGGTCGAGGGGTCGACCGGCAGCTGCCAGACGTCGGCGTTGATGCCCAGCACCGCGAAAGCGATCCGGCGGCCGGAGGGGTCGACCGCCAGTTGGATGTCGCTTCCGGCCCCGGTGGTGAGCTGACGCGCCGGCCCGGCCGGCCTTCCGTCCGGCGTCACCGGCAGGCTCCAGACGTTCTGCCCGCCACCGCGATACGACGAGAAAACGATCGACTCGCCGTCGGGCGTCCAGCGGGGGTTCATGTCGCGGTAGCCGTCGTCGGTGAGGACCGTCACCTCCCCGCTGGCGACGTCGGCCACCTCGAGATCGGATTTCGATTTCTCGTAGCGCCGGTAGACGATCCGGCGTCCGTCGGGCGACCAAGACGGTTCGACGTGCTCGACCGCCTCCGAGGTGTCGGTGGTCACCTGGCGCGGGTTGCGGCCTGCCGCGTCCGCCGTCCAGATGCGCATCGGCCCGGCCGGCGCCGCGTTGAACGCGAGGCGCTCGCCGTCTGGCGAGAAGGCCGGGCTGAAGGCGTTGCGGAGCAGCCGGGTCTCAGCCCCGCTCTCGAGGTCGAGCTGCCAGACGTCGCCGTTGACGAAGAAGCTGCCGAAGAGGTCGTCGAGCTCCATCTTGCCGCTCTCCGAGGAGGCGCGCACGAAGACCAGCTTGGTGCCGTCGGGCGACCACGCCGCCTGCACGTCGTCCCGCCGCCCGCTGGTGAGCTGTTCGCTCGCGCCGCTCGCCAGGTCGCGCAGGAAGAGCTTCAGAAACCCGTCTCGCTCGGCCGAGTAGACCAGCCGCTCACCATCCGGCGACCACGCCGGCCACTCCTCGAGCTCGGCTCCGAAGGTGACCTGCGACAGGCGCCGCTCGGGAGCGGCCTCGCCGGTCGCCGGGCGCACCGGCTGCGACTCCTCGCGGGCGCCACCGAGCAGCCACCATCCGAGCCCGAGCGCCACACCGAACAGGAGCACCACGATCATCCAGCGCGGGACGGAGGGAGACGGGGCCGCAGCCGGCGCCAGGCGCGACATGACCGACTCCTCCTCCATCTCGTCCCGCAGGCTGTCGAGCTCGTTGCGTAGATCGATCGCCGTCTGGAAACGCCGCGCGGGGTCTTTCTCCAAGCAATGACGCACGATCCGGTCGAGCTGTCGCGGCAGATCGGGACGCTCCTCGGCGATCGGCGTCGGCTCGTCGCGCAGGATGCTCGACATCAGATCGGCCAGGCTCTCGCCGCGGAACGGCCGCTCGCCGGTGGCCATCTCGTAGAGCACCACCCCTAGAGCGAACAGATCGGTCCGCTCGTCGACCTCCCGCCCGTGCACCTGCTCGGGCGCCATGTAGGGCACGGTGCCCGGCTGGGTGCCCTCGCGCGTCAGCGCCTCGGTCGGCGCGTCGCTCGCCTCGGCATCCGGCGCACTCCGGACCAGCTTGGCGAGACCGAAGTCCATCACCCGCAGGTGGCCACGACGGTCGATCATGATGTTCGACGGCTTCAGATCGCGATGGATCACACCCGCTTCGTGGGCCGCTGCCAGCGCATCGGCGATGGCGACGCCGAGATCGAGGACGCGATCGAGCGGCAGGCCGCCCGGAGGGATGATCTCGGCCAGGGTCTGCCCGTCGACCCTCTCCATGGTCAGGAAGTGCGTCCCGGCGTCTTCCTCGACCGAGAACAGGGTGACGATGTTGGGGTGCGACAGAGCAGCGACGCTCTCGGCTTCGCGCTGGAAGCGCCTGAGGCGCTCCGGCTCGCGCGCCAGCTCGGGGGGCAGCACCTTCAGGGCGACCTTGCGGTGGAGCTTCAGGTCCTCCGCCAGATAGACCTCGCCCATACCGCCGGCACCGAGCTTCTCCTCGATCCGGTAGTGGCCGAGCTCAGAACCGATCATCCGTCCCTCGTGCGATGCCGCCTCGCCCGTCGGATCACGACGCGAGCGGCCCTCCGGCGACGACCTCGTAGCCCCAGACCTGCGGACCGTCTTGGCCGCCGCGGGGGGCGGGCTCCGAGCCCCCGGACGTAAGGGCCGTCTTCCATTGCATGTCCCGCGAGAAGGTGTCCCGGAGCTTGCGGGTCAGGTCGTCGAACTTGCCGGAGACCTCGTACTTGAGCGCCCTCTGCTGGTTGTCCCACAGCGAC
>JAWVZD010000237.1:0-4725 GCA_033722395.1 Thermoanaerobaculia bacterium
GCCACACGGTAGCGAAGCCTGTCGTCACGCTCGGCTTGAAAGAGGCCATTCCCAGAGAGCCGAAGCGCTGTGGCTCACCGATCTCGAGGGCCGAGGAGAGCGTCGCGTGCACCACCTCGAACGTCTCCGCCCGCTCGTCGTCCTGCTCCACCCACACCAGTCCGACGTCGACGTCGTCTTGGAGCCAGAGCGCGACGTCGTCCGACATCAGACCGCTCGAGCGCGACAGATTGAGCGGCTCGCCGAACTCCTCACCGACCTCCCGCACTACGACGAGGATCTCGTAGTCCGTCCTCTCCGGCCCACCGTCGCGGTACGCCAGATAGATCCGTCCGTCGCCGTCGACCAGAACGCGCGGGAAGTTCACCAATCCCGGCGCCTCGAGCTCGGTCCCGACCTGCCGGGCCGAGAACTCCTCGACCGGTCCACGGCGGGCGATCCAGTGGTTGGCGACGTCGGTCCAGGCGAAGACGACGTCGTCTCCGAAAGCGGCCAGCCGCACCCGTGAGCCCACCCGGCCGGGCTCGGAGACGGTCACCGGTCCCTGGACCACGCCACCCGACGGATCGAGCTCCACCGCCCGCACGATCGGCTCGGGCGGATCCTGGACCTCGTAGGCGACTACCCAGCCGGAGGCGGTCGCCGCGACCGCGGGGCGACGGGGATTCGGCAGCGGATCTTCGATCCAGTGCGCCGGCTCGATGCAGCCCTGCCGGACGCGAGCGTAGGCGACCCGCGCGCCGGACCGGGTGGTCTCCTGCCAGACCAGGAGCACAGTGCCGTCGCGCTCGGCGCTCGCGGGCATGAAGGCCGTCGCCGCCGGATGCGAGATTCGCACCGTCTCTGCGAAGTCCCGGCTGGGAGGGATCTCGTGCGTGCACTCGAGCGGCTCGCCCGCCCCGACGGCGGCCTCGGGCCATCCCACGCCGGGAACCGCGAGGACGGCGACGAGAAGAACAGTGTAGCGCCAGTACATCCAGGAGGGCCAGTACACCCAGGAAGGATACTCGGGCGTCGCCGTTCGGCGCTAGGAGGGCTGGGAGGTGATCTGATTTGCACGCAGCCGATCAGGCACATATCCTGCCCTTCCGACCCGATCGGAGGATCTGTTGAAGTCTGTCTCGAGCCTCGGCCTCACCGTACTTCTCGGCGCTGCAGCCGGGGCCGCGGCCGGCGCCTCGGCCGACGTCGAGCCGACAGTTCTCGAAACGCTGATCGAGGAAGCGGCTGCGATTCGTTTCGAGACGCACTCGCCCGACGAGTACGCCGCTAGCGCCGCGCTCGCGGCCGACCTCCTCGACCGCTTGGAGTCGATCGACCACGAAGCCCTCGGCACCGACGAGCGGACCGACGCCGATCTGCTCGAGCGCCATCTCGAGACGCTCCGCTTCGAGATCACCGAGCTGCGCCTCCACGAGCTCGTGCCGGTGCGTTACTTCGTGCTGGGGAAGACCGACAGCCTCTTCGTTCGACCGTGCGCCCAGCCGGACAGCGTCGTCAGCGAGGCACGCGACGAGCTCCGGCGCCTGCCGGAGATCCTCGGGCATGCGCGTGAGAACCTCGGCCGGCCAGCCCGCCTCTGGACCGAGAACGCCCTCTACACCGCCTACTATGCCGAGCTCATGCTGGGGGAGATGCTGGCCGAGGTCTGCGTCGACGATCCGGGCCTGCGAAAGGAGCTACTGGCTGCCGGCCGCGAGGCGAACGCCGCGGTCGGTGCCTACGCCGACTGGATGCGAGAGGAGCTCCTCCCGCGCTCCGATCGATCGCCCGCCTGGGCTCCCGAGGAGATCGAGTTCTACCAGTTCGTACACGAGGGACTCGTCTCCTACGGGGTCGACGAGATGCTGGCCGTCGCCGAGGCCGAGCAGGCCGCCACGATGCAGGCGATGGAGGCTCTCGCCGATCGCATCCACCCCTCCGGGGATCTGCGCACCGTCTGGGAGCTGATGAAACAGGAGGCACCCCCATTCGAGGAGGTGCCGCCGATGGCCGAGCGCTACGTCGAGATCGCCGACCGTTGGCTGCGCGGCTCCGGGAGCCACCTGCTCGAGATTCCGGACGCCTTCGACTACGGCGTCCAGATCACCTCGCCGATGGGCCGCCGGGTGCTCTCTTTCGGTGGCGCGAGCTACGGCCCGACGCTCGGCGGGAGGATCTCCGGCTACTACGTCCTGACACCGCTCGAGGAGCGCCTCAGCGAGGCGGAGCGAGCCATTCGGATCAATGCCTAAAACCCCTTCTGGACACACGTCATCTCCTATCTCGTATGGGTGGGGCACAACGTCCAGCGGGCGATCGCCGAAGAGCACGTCGAACGCCCGATGCGCAAGCTCTTCCGCTCGATCTATCTTTCGCAAGCCTGGTCGTTCTACCTCGAGAAGCTGTTCGAGGACGAGGGCTATTTCGAAACCGAGCTACCTCACATGGAGGCCCTGAAGACCCGCATGGCGCGGCTCCAGATGCGGATGTGGCGGATCCAGCGGATCCTGACCAAGCTTCGGATGGCCAAGGGCGAGATGAGCTTCGACGAAGCGGTCGAGGCCTACGTAGAGAGGATCGGCATGGAGCCGACCAACGCCTTCATCGAGGTCCAGCGCGACTCGCAGAGCCCGTCGCCTCCGGGGCGCGAGATCATCGGCGAGCGCGTCATCCTCGAGATGCGCGACGAATACCGCCGTCGCCTCGGTGAGCACTATCGCATCGGCGACTTCCACCGGGCGCTACTCTCCCACGGCGAGCTGCCGCTGCCGACCATCCGGCGGCTGATCTTCGGCGATCTCTAGGTGACGGCGCTCCGGCCGAGGTCGGTCGACTCCGGCTCCGACGAATCGCGCCTTCAATCCGCCTCGCAGGCCCGCTTGTCGAAGGAGCGGGGATCGGCTCCACCGAGCGCCGAGATGCGTGCGAACAGCCGATCGCCTTCGCGCCGATAGGCGATCTCCTGCGGATAGTCGTGCTCGGGATTGACGAAAAGAATCGAGTCTCTATCTCGTAAATCGGCTACGAACTCGGTCGGTGCGCCGCCGCCCGGATAGGCGACGTAGACCCAACGGCCCTCCTCGTCACGTCGGATGCGTAGCAGCTCGAAGAAAGCCAACTCGCCCTCGGAGAGGACGACGGCGAAGCCGGTCAACGAGCCGTCCGAGTCCCGCACCCAAGCTTCGGTCGCGGATCCGTCGGCCGACTCCCAACAGCCGAGCAGCCATTCCAGCCCGTCCGCTCCGGAGCTCTCCGCGAGCACGGTCGCGACGGGGAGCGACAGCAGAGCGACGGCGAGCAAGATCGCGGACCTCATCTCCACCTCCTTTCCGCGACTCGAGACTGCTCCTAGGCTACATCGAAGTTTCGAATTCGATGCCGGATGTCTCGATCGTCGCGATCCGATCGGCCTCGCCGGGTGTAGAATCTTCGGGTTCGTCTTCCGGATGTCTTCCGTTGCGAACGAGCCGGCCGTCCGGCCTGCCTCGTAGCCGCCCGGAACTCGCCGACGGTGAAGCGATGATCGGCCAGCAGGTCTCTCACTACCGCATCCTCGACAAGCTCGGCGGCGGCGGCATGGGCGTCGTCTACGAGGCCGAGGACCTCTCCTTGGGCCGCCACGTGGCGCTCAAGTTCCTGCCCGACGAGCTGGCCTCGGACGAGGCGGCCCTGGAGCGTTTCCAGCGCGAGGCGCGAGCCGCCTCGGCCTTGAACCACCCCTACATCTGCACCCTCCCCGAGATCGGCGAGCACGAGGGCAAGCCGTTCCTGGTGATGGAGCTCCTGGAGGGACGGACGCTCAAGTACGAGCTGGAAAAGGAGACGCTGTCGGCCGAGCGCGTCGTCGAGCTCGGCATCCAGCTCGCCGACGCTCTGGACGCCGCTCACACCAAGGGGATCGTCCACCGCGACGTCAAGCCGGCCAACATCTTCGTCACCGAGCGCGGCGACGCCAAGATCCTCGACTTCGGCCTCGCCAAGCTCCGTCTGACCGACGGCGCCGACTCGGCGATGCCGACCGAGCGCGCCGACGAGTCGCTGACCTCCCCCGGCTCCACCCTGGGAACGGTCGCCTACATGAGCCCCGAGCAGGCGCGCGGCGAGCCGCTCGACGCCAGAACCGACATCTTCTCGCTCGGCGTCGTGCTCTATCAGATGGCGACCGGGCAGCAGCCGTTCCAGGGCTCGACCTCGGCGGTGGTCTTCAACGAGATCCTCTCCAAGGCGCCGGCGCCGCCGACCAGCCTGGCACCCGGGCTCCCCCACACCCTCGAGGAGGTGATCGCCAAGGCGCTGGAGAAGGACCGCGAGCTCAGGTATCAGACGGCGCGGGACCTACTGATCGACCTGAAGCGCCTGCAGCGGGACGTCAGCGGATCGGATCAGGTCTCGGCGGTCTCGGGGCCCGCGGCGACGGGTGAGCCGTCCGCGCCGTCGGCAGCGGTAGCTGCCGCTCGACCCCGGCGGAACGTCTACATCGCGATCGCGGCGGCCGCCCTCCTCGTCGTCGCCGCCGTCCTCTGGCTCGGCCGGACACGCGACCGATCGAGCACCCCCTCGAGGTCGACGGAGAGCTCGCCCACGTCCGCAGCGGCCACCGCCGAGGAGACCCCCTCGGTCGCCGTTCTCCCCTTCGCCGATCGCAGCCCGACCGGCGACCAGGAGTACTTCACCGACGGCCTGACCGAGGAGCTGATCAACGCCCTGGCCCGCATCCGCGACCTGCGCGTCGCCGGGCGCACC
>JAWVZD010000238.1:0-4705 GCA_033722395.1 Thermoanaerobaculia bacterium
AGCGACGCCGGGAGTCGGCTCAAGGTCGTCCATCTGGCGATCGACGATCGCGTCGACGAGCGTTGGAGAGCCTCTACCGAGCGCCTGTCCGCCTTTCTCGCTGGCACCTGCCAGCGATCGGAGATCCGCTACTTCACGACCGAGGGGCTCTTCACCGGCTGCGACGACTGCTTCCTGCCCGGCGACGGCCATCTCTCGCCGGCTGGCCATCGGCGGCTCGCCGCCTGGCTCGCGGCTCGGCTCGGAGATTCGGTGGCCGTCGCGTCGGCCCCGCCCGCCGGCCCGGACAGCTGATCTCGTCGCCAGGGCTCACTTGGCGTCGTACCAGGTCGGGCCCCAGCCGATCTCGACCGCCAGCGGCACCGCCAGCTCGGCGACGCCCTCCATCTCGGCGCGCACCAGATCGGCCACCGCCTCGACCTCCGACTCGGGCACCTCGAGCACCAGCTCGTCGTGCACCGTCAGGAGCAGGATCGCCTCGGCCGCCGCGTCTCGCAGCCGCTCCTCGACCCGGATCATGGCCAGCTTCTGTAGATCGGCGGCCGTACCCTGGATGCGCGCGTTGATCGCCATTCGCTTGGCGTTCTCGCGCAGGTTGCGGTTGCGACTCGAAAGCTCGGGAAGGTATCGGACGCGGCCGTAGAGCGTCTCGACGCGACCCTCCTTCTCGGCTCGCTCCAGGGTCGTCTCGACGTACTCCTCGACCTTCGGGTAGCGCTCGAAGTAGGCCTTGATGAAGCGGTCGGCCTCGCCCGGCGAGATCCCCAGGTTCTGCGCCAGCCCCCAGGCGCTCATGCCGTAGATGATGCCGAAGTTGATCACCTTGGCAGCGCGGCGCTGGTCGGCGTTGACCAGCATCGGCGCCACCCCGAACACACTCGCCGCCGTCGTCTGGTGGATGTCCGCCCCTTCGCGGAATGCCTCGATCAGGGTGGGCTCCTCGGCGATGTGGGCCAGCACCCGGAGCTCGATCTGGCTGTAGTCGGCCACCACCAGGAGCCGGTCCTGCGGTGCCCGGAACGCCCGCCGGATCTCCTGCCCGAGCTCGGTCCGAACGGGAATGTTCTGCAGATTGGGATTCGACGACGATAGGCGACCGGTGGCCGCTCCGGCCTGGTTGTAGCGCGTGTGCACCCGGCCGTCCTCCTCGACCAGGAGCGGCAAGGCGTCGACATAGGTCGATTTGAGCTTCGCCAGCTCGCGATGGCGCAGGACGAGCTCCGGCAGAGGGTAGCCCCGCGTCGCCAGCTCCTCGAGCGTCCCGGCGCTAGTCGAGTAGCTCTTCGTCTTCTTGGTCTTCTTGATCACCGGATAGCCGAGGTTCTCGAACATGACGACGCCGAGCTGCTTCGGCGAGCCGATGTTGAAGCGCTCGCCCGCCACCTCGTAGATCTCGGCCTCGATCTCCTCTAGCTGCTCCGCCAGATCTACCGACATCTCGGTCAGGAGCTCGACGTCGAGCTCGACGCCCCGCTCCTCCATCGCCAGAACCACCGGAACGAGCGGCTCCTCGATCTGCCGATAGACCGTCTCGACGCCGTCTTCGAGGCTGTCGCGCAGGCCTTCGGCCAGACGGCGCACCAGCTCGAGGCGCTCGCCGACGAAGGCGAAGAGCTGATCGGAGTCGCGCATCGGCTCCTGCTCCTTGCCCCAGCCGCCCTCTTCGCGACCCATGACCTTGTGCTGGAAGCGCTCGAAGGCGACCTCCTCGAGCGTCAGGCCCCGCACCGGGCTCGCCAGGTGCGACACCAGCATGGTGTCGAACAGCGCCGCTCGCACCGTCGGCGGCTCGGTACAGAGGCGCAGCACCTCCTTGACGTCGTGTCCTACCAGCTCGCGCGACGGATCGTCCGCCCAGGCGGCCAGGCTCTCGCCGACCGCCGCCGCCATCCCCTCGCAGCGGAAGTCGGCCCAAAGCGGCACCGTGTCGCCGGCCGCGGCGACGGCGAGACCGAGCGCCTCGGGATGGAGTGCCGCCGAGGTCGAAGCGCGCTCCACCGGGTGGAGAACGAGGGGCGTGCCGAGCTCGGCCGCCGCGGCGCGCCAAGCGTCGACATCCGCCACGGCCTCGGCCACTGGTAGCTCGATGTCGACCGCCGCGGCCGTCGCGTCGCTGTCGAGCTCCTCGACCAGCGAGAAGAACTCGAGCTCGCGGTAGATCTGCTTCAGCCGCTCGGCGTCGGGCGACTGATGGCGAAACTCCTCGGGCTCGAACTCGACAGGCAGGTCGGTGTGGATGGTCACCAGCTCCTTCGACAGCTCGGCCTCGGCACGATGCTCGTGCAACCCCTCTCGGTAGCTCTTGCGGGACACCTCGTCGGCCCGCTCCAGGAGCTCCTCGAGCGAGCCGAACTCCTCCAGCAGGGCGACCGCCCCCTTGCGGCCGATGCCCTTGACGCCCGGGACGTTGTCCGAGCTGTCCCCCTCGAGCGCCAGGACGTCGACGACGCGCTCGGGCCGCACGCCGAAGTCCTCTTCGACCTCCTCGGGGCCGTAGAGCTTGTCGCGGCCGGTGTGGTAGAGCTTCACGTGCGGCGAGACGAGCTGCATCAGGTCCTTGTCGGCACTCACCAGGACGACCTCGTAGCCGCGCTCGGCGGCCTTGGCGGCGAGCGTCCCCAGCACGTCGTCGGCCTCGTATCCCTCCTCCTCCCGGATCGGGATGCGGTAGGCCTCGATCGCCTGGCGGATCCACGGGATCTGCGGCACCAGATCGTCCGGCATCGGTTTGCGATTCGCCTTGTACTCCTCGTAGCGCTCTTTGCGCAGCGTGTCGCCGGAGACGTCGAGCGCCACGCCAATGAGCTCCGGCGCCTCCTCGCGCATGAGCTTGCGCAGCATGTTGACGAAGCCGTAGACCGCGTTGGTCTCCTGTCCCTTCGAGTTCGACAGGTTGCGGATGGCGTAGTAGGCGCGGAAGATGTTCGAGTAGCCGTCGATCAGGAAGAGCCGCTCACGGGAGGCCGCCATGGCGAGCATTGTACAAGCGCGATCGTCGCCCGGCGCGCTGCGCTGGGCTCCGCTCCGACCCCGAGAGCGACGAGGTCTCGACCCCCCGGGGGCTACGCACCCTCGAGCGCTCGAGCGGGCTGGATCCAGCGGGTCGGGCGGCCGGGGAGGGTCGTTCCGAGCCCTACCTCGTCTCCCTACCTTGTCTAGAATGAGCATTGTCTAGAATGGGTTCGTCGTGATCGGACTTCTCACATGGCTCGCCGTCGGCCTCCTCGTCGGAGCCGCCGCCAGGCTCACGCTACCCGGACCGGCACTCGCCTGGCCGCTAGCGGTCGGAGTCGGTATCGTCGGCGGGCTCGCCGGCGGTATCCTGGCCACCGTCCTCGGCATGGGCGGACTCGCCGAGCTCGAGCCGCGCGCCGCGACGCTGGCCCTGCTGTCGGCCGCCGCCGTGCTGATCGCCACCCAGGTGGCGCGCACCGTGCGGCGACCGTCGCCGCACCGACGACCCGAATAGGAAGGAAACCGAAGAACGATGCTCTTCTCTCGCCGCTGTTCGATCGCCGTGGTCACCGCGGCGACGCTCGTCCTCGCCGCGGCCGTCTCCGAACGCGCCACCGAGCTGCGCAACCTGGGGCTCGCCCAGCTCGAGAACGAGAAGCCGGCCGACGCCGTCGAGACCTTCACCGCGCTGACCGAGGAAGCGCCGGACGAGCCACTCGGCTGGGCCAATCTGGCGGTCGCCCACCTGCGCAGCCAGCAGGTCGACGAGGCGACCGCGGCGATCGACAGGGCCCTGGAGCTGGCGCCGGGCGACGCCAAGATCCTGGCGATCCGCGGCGACATCGAGCAGTGGCGTGGAGCGCACGACGAGGCGCTCGTCACCCTGCTCGCCGCCGCCCGCACCGCTCCGGACGACGTCGAGATCCAGTACGCCCTCTACCGACTGGCCTCGACGCTCGAGACCGAAGAGGCGGCTCGGGCCGTCGATCTGGCGCTGGAGAACCTCACCCGACTGCGTCCCGACAACATCGTCGTGATGCTCCATCGCGGGCAGCGAGCGGTGGCGCGGGGCGATCGCGCCTCGGCGACCCGCTCGTATCTACGCGTCGGCGAGCTGTTGTGGCAAGCGCCGCCGATCGCCGAGCGCGCCCTCGCTATGCTGACGGAGGCGCTCGAGAGCGGCGAGCCCGGGGCCGCCAGGACGCCGGCCCAGCGGGTCAACAACGTCCTGGTGGTGACTCCGATGTACCAACAGGGCCTGCGCGAGCTGGCGATCGGCATCCAGGGCGTGCCGATCGAGCGCTTCTCCGAGGAGGCGCCGCCGAGCCGCTTCGGAACACCGGCGGCGGTGCGCTTCGCAGGCGCCACGGTCGCCGAAAGCGCGGTCGTCGGGGGCTCGATCGTGGCGGGCGACTTCGACGGCGACCAACGTCCCGATCTGGCCTGGCTCGCCCGGAACGGCGAAGGTCCCGCGACGCTCACCGTCAGCCTCTCGACCACCCACGCCGTCGCCTCCCGGGGCGAGGCGCCCGGCGCCGAGCGCCTGCTCGCGGCCGATCTCGACAACGACGCGGCGCTCGATCTGCTGGCCTACGGCCCCGAGACCGCCGTCCTCTTCCAGGGTCAGCCGGGGGGCGCCTTCCAGCCGGCAACGGAGGCGTTCGGCCTCGCCGGCGCCGGCGGTACCGCCGCGGCGGTGCTCGACTTCGACATCGAGGGCGACCTCGACCTGATCGTCGCCGGCGGGCGG
>JAWVZD010000239.1:0-4679 GCA_033722395.1 Thermoanaerobaculia bacterium
GAGCCGCGAGCGTAGGCCTCGTAGTGCACGGGGTTCTTGCGGTAGTAGTCCTGGTGGTACTCCTCGGCGCGGTAGAACGACTCGAACGGGGTGATCTCGACGACGATCGGCTCGCCGAAGCGGCCCGACTCCTCGAGCGCCCGCTTCGAGCGCTCGGCGGCGCGGCGCTGCGCCTCGTCGTGGTAGAAGATGCCCGGCCGGTACTGACTGCCACGGTCGGCGAACTGTCCGTCCGCGTCGGTCGGGTCGAAGCTCCGCCAGTAGACCTTCAACAGATCGTCGTAGCTGATGACGTCCGGGTCGTAGTGGACTTGTACCGCCTCGGTGTGGCCGGTGCGCCCGCTCGACACTTCGCGATAGGTCGGATCGACCTCCTCACCACCGGTGTACCCGGAGACGACGGCGGAGACGCCCGGCAGCTCCTCGAAGGGAGGCTCCATGCACCAGAAGCAGCCGCCGGCGAAGGTGGCGACGGCCTCGGAAGCGGCGGCGGTCGAGCCGGAGCTCGTGGTCGCCGGCTCGGTCGGCTCCGAGGTGGCTTCCGAGGAGCAGGTCAGCGAGACCAGCGCGGTGAGCAGAAGGACGGGCAGAGCGATTCGGTGTCGCATTGCGGTACCTCGTAGACGATTCATGGGTGATCTCGGAGTCGATCGCCGGCCAAGGGAGGCGCGGTTCTCTGTAGATGGATACGGCGCCGGCGGACACGGGGATTGGCCGTCGGTCGGCTACGATCCGGGGCCGGCTTCGAACAGTCCGCCGCTCGAGACGCGGAAGCCGGACGACAGGACGACCCGCGGCGCCACGAACCTCACCTCGGCGCCGCTCCCGACCACGACGTCCCCCCAAGCGGTCACCGACACCGTCCCGGTGCAGGCGAAGACCTGCCCGTCGCCGAACGTCTGGTCCTGGACGAGGGCGTAGTCGCCGCCGCAGGCATCGGAGGCGAAGTCGAAGCTCTCGTCGGCGCTCCAGGCCGAGCGGCCGGCGGGATTGCGCCCCCGCACCCGCCACGAGTAGGGAGTGGCGGGATCGAGATCGAGTTCGAGCTGCGTGCTGCAGGAACCCGCGGCGCACGCCTCTGGAACCGGGTACCAGTCGCTGAAGAGCGTGCCGGCGGGGCCGGCGATCTCGACCTCGTACCAGGTGGCGTCCTGCGGAGACTCCCGGTTCCAGGTGTAGGTGAGAGGCGGTGCGCTGTGCGGGCCCGACGGGGAAACTGGGGCCGGCGCCGGCGGTGCGGGGACCGCGGTGACGCTGTCGAAGAAGACCCCGCTCAGGATGTCGTAGCCGGAGGCGTCGGGATGACCGACGGGATCCGGGTCGGGGACGTCGGAGAAGTAGTGCTGGTCGAAGCAGGTTCGATCGGGACAGAGCACCGCCCACGGATTGGCGAAGTAGTAGCCGCGCTCGGCGGCGACCTGCGCCAGGCGGTTCTTCAGATCCTGCACCTCGTCGTCGCGGGTCGTGCCCCGCTTGCCGTCGGGATGGAAGCGGATGATCGACGCGAGCAGCGTCTCCACGCCCGCTTCCTCCGCCTTGCTGCCGATCGTCTCGAGGTTGAACTCGATCGTGGCGTTGGAGATCGGCGGGCTCTTGAAGATGTCGTTCGTCCCCTCCATCAAGAGCATGACGTCGTAGGGCGAGGCGGCGAGGACACTGTCGATGCGGCTGACCGCCTGGCCGGTACTCTCACCCCCTTTCCCCTGGTTGTCGACGCTGCACACGCCGGGCGAGCAGGCGAGCGCCGATTCGAGCCGCGGGGGATACCCGCCCAGTCCGAGCTCGTCGAAGCTCCCCGCGGTGATCGAGTCACCGAAGGCGAGGTAGCGGAACTCGGAGGCCGTCGCTTCGGAAACCGCGGGCGCGGGCGGCGGCCGACCGTCCGTCGTTCCCGAGGGGACGAACTCGCGGCGCAGAACGCGTCCCTCGCTGTCGAGCCCGAGGGTGTGAATCCCTCGAGGGACGACGCTGTCGTAGATCACCAGGATCTCGTCGCCGGTCCGCACTGCCAGTGGATCGGTCGCCCCTCGGTCCCTCGACGACGGCAGCTCGACCCAACCCCGGCCGTCGTAGAGCGCCAGGGCGAGCCGGTAGTGCCCGTCGCGAAAGGCGCTCCAGGCGACCAGAGCGGTGTCACCGCTCCCGACGACCGTCGGGGTGACATCCGGTAGGCGATTTTCGGGATGGACCCGGGCCGGCTGGCTCCAGGTGCGCCGGGTGCCGGGACTCGCTGTCCGAATCGCCGCGACGATCTCGTCGTCCTCGCCGTCGAACGCGCTCCAGACCAGAAGCCGCTGGCCGGATGAGAGAACGGTGCCCGACAGCGCGAGTTGAGCACCGCGCACCGTCCTCGCCTCGCCGGTCTTCCGAGCTCCGGGACTCTTCGCTGATGGCGAGACCGACTCGACCGGTCCCCATCTGGTTCCCATCCACTCACTGACGCGGACCTCGAGCTCCGGCTGCCGATCTCCCTCGATCCAACCGAGAGCCGCGAGTCGACCGGCCTCGATCAACGGTACGGGATTCATGCGGTCGCGAGCCGAGATCTCCCCCGGTACGGGAAGGAGCTCGATCGTCGCTTCGCTGCCGCGCAGCACCACGAGGGCCCGGCGACCGTCGTCGATCACCGTGCCGGTCAGAACCCAGCCTTCGGCGAGCCCCTCGAGGCGGTATGGCTCGAACCTCGGGGGCAGGGGCAGCCGGGCCGTCTCGGTGCCGTCCCGCCGCACCGACCAGCCGTCCTCCGTTTCGACGGCCGACCAGCCGCTGGCGCGGTCGGTCGCCACCAGCAGCTCGTCGGCCCCGGCGACGGCAGCCGGCAGGTAGAGGCAGAGGAGGAGGAAGAGACTCGAACGAGACATCGGTGTCGCTAGGGGGAGAGGCGGTGTACGGAGGTCGTCGGTCGGGATTAGGTTAGCGCAGATCGGTCAACGACTGGAGGCGATCTCGACGTGCCAGGCGCCTTCGGGGGGTCTCTGTGGCATGTCAGCCGAGATTACCCGATCTTCATCGATTTGGCCTAAAGACCAATCGAAACATTTACTCTAGGTCTTCCGTAGACTAGATCAGTTGGTCAAATAGCCAAATCAAGGGAAGGATTGGACGATGAAGCGATTCGTGACGCTACTTCTATTCGGCTCAGTGCTCCTCGGAAGCGGTTCGGTCTCGGCGATCTCGGCCGACGAGACGAAGGAAGCTTGGGTCGCGGCGACGGATGCTCTGCCGCCGGCACGGTGGTGGCATCTCGAGCTGCTCGAGGATGTCTCGGGAATGCGCGGTCGTCTCAGCGCCTATGCCAGCGTGGGCGGCGGCTTCGACACCCCGATTCTGGTCGGTGCCTCCTTCGATTCGATCGAGTGGCATCGAGATCGGCTGGCCGGCCGGATCGACCTCCGTGGTCGTGAGCTCGAGCTCACGGCGGAACGCAACGGTGATCTCCTCGTCGGCGTGGTGACCGAGGGGGACGCGGCGCATCGCTTCGTCGCGCGACGCGTCGACACCGAACCGATCGATTCGGCGGCCATCGTCGGTCTCTATGAATCGGTCGCCGAGGGGTCGGACGTCGTCCTGACGTGGAGAGAGTTCGGTGGCCTTCGGTTGATCGATGTCGAAACCAACGAGGCCGTCTCCCTGTTTCCCTCTGGATCGGATGCCCTCGCCACCTGGCCGTCGCTCGGCGATGCCCCCGATGCCGTCACCGAGGTAGCGGTCGAACGGGCTACGGGCGGTGTCGAGCACCTGACGGTGCGCGTGCCGGGTCGATCGGAGGCCGTCTACCGGCGGCGACCTGGAGTCTTGCAGGAACGGATCACCTTCTCGAGCGACGGAGCGAGCCTCGAGGGGACACTGTTTCGACCAGCGGCCGAGGGCCTGGTGCCCCTCGTCGTCCTGGTCCACGGCTCGGGGCCGATCTACCGCACGGCCCTCGTCGACCGGGCGGTGATGTTCAATGAGCTCGGCGCGGCCGCCTTCGTCTACGACAAGCGGGGGACCGGGCGCTCGGAGGGCGACTGGAGAAAGTCCGATTTCGCGGACTTGGCGGCCGATGCTCTGGCGGCGCTCCGAACGGTGCGCGAGCTGCCCGGCATCGATCCTCAGTGGGCGGGAATGCAGGGGCACTCGCAGGCCGGATTCGTCATTCCGATCGCCGCGGCGTCTCATCCGGAGGTGGCGTTCGTCATCGTCGCTTCGGGTGGACCGATCGACACCGGCGAGCAGTCGCTCTACGACAAGCGCAACGATCTGCGGCGCGAGGGGTACGACGACGCCGTCGTCGAACGGGCGCTCGATCTGCTCGAGCGGGTGCAGGAATGGGTCGAGTCGGGTCGTGGGGATGCGGCCCGCCTGGAGCGGGACTACCTGGCAGCTGTGGAAGAGCCGTGGTTCCCGGTGCTCGACCTACCTCGCCTGAAGGAGCTGCCGCGGTGGGACGACCCGATGCTGGCCGACGCGCGCGCCGAGCTCGCCTTCGACGGTGGTGCCTGGGTGCGCCGCCTCGACGATCGGCCGGTCCTGGTGCTGCTGGGAGCCGAGGACGAGACGGTGCCCCCGGTCGAGACCGCCGCCGCCTGGCATGAGCACCTGGGCGGAGACGAGGCCCGCCTGCGGGTGGAGATCGTCCCGAGGGCCGATCACGGCTTGCGCCTGGCGAGCGAGGACGGTCCGTCTCGGCGAGCCCC
>JAWVZD010000240.1:0-4674 GCA_033722395.1 Thermoanaerobaculia bacterium
GTCGCCCTCTGCTCGGTCACCGCCTGCTGTCTCCTCGGCCCACTGGCGGCCGGCGAGCAGGCTTCTCTCGGCATCGACGTCTCCCACCACTCGGGACAGATCGACTGGTCGGCCGTTCCCTCTAGCGAGTACGGCTTCGTCTATCTCAAGGCGACCGAGGGCGTCGACGACGCCGACCCGATGTTCGAGCAGCACTGGAAGGCACTCGCGGGGAGTCACCTCCGGCGCGGCGCCTACCACTTCTACGTCACCGAGGACGACCCCGAGGAGCAGGCGCGGTTCTTCCTCTCCCGCGTCCCCGAGCTCGCGCCGGGCGATCTGCCGCCGGTGGTCGACATCGAGGTCATCGGCCACGGCACCGCCGGCGAGCTGGCGCCGAAGCTCCAGCGCTTCCTCGACGTCGTCGAGCAGCGACTCGGGGTGACCCCGATGATCTACACCGCACCGAACTTCTGGGAGGCGCACTTCCCGGATACGTTTGGGCGCTATCCGCTGTGGGTCGCCGAGTACGGTGTCGACGAGCCGCGTCTACCCCACGGTTGGACCGAGTGGCACCTCTGGCAGTTCGAGGAAGACGCCGAGCTTCCCGGCGTCGAGAAGGGAGCCGACCGCAGCCGCCTCCATCCCCAGATCGATCTCGAGGCGCTCGCGGTGACGACTTCGGAGGCCTCCGGCGATTGAGCGATCGACGCGCCTACTCCCCCTCGACGCAACCCAGCATCGACACCACCGAGTCGTGATCGCGGCCGCGACACGCCTCCACCGCCTCGAGACAGCGCTTGCGGCGCTTCTCGGCCTTGGCGCCGCCGAGCAAGTAGCAAGTGGTCTTGCGGTAGTCGACGCGAAAGGCGAGCAGCTCGTCCTGGAGGATGTCCCGACGGCTCGGGGCGACCGGCATGTCGAGGGCTTCGGCGATCGCCTCGCGGGCTCCGGCGAGCGAGAAGACGGCCTCGCCGTACTCGCCATCGGCGAGATCGAAGCGCACGATCAGCTCGCGTCCGTCGAGCAACTGACGCAGCAGGCCGCGAGTCGGCGTCTGCTGGCGCGGCAGCGGCTGCCAGCACTCGAAGACGACTCGGTCGCCCGCCCAATGGACCAGCGGAACCAGGCTCATCTCACGGCGTAGCACTTCGACGAAATCGCCGCCGTCCTCCCATTCGTCGGACGGCTCCCAACGGGCGATCTGCTGAGGGACTCGGGCGTCGACCTCGAGCACCGGGAGGTCGTCTCTGTCCAAGACATCGCCAGCCTGCTCGGGCAGGGCGAACGTACAGCGTACGCCGCGGGCTGCCGCCAGGGACTCGACGGCGAGCTCGTAGCCGTCGGCGTTGACAGTGAAAGCCACCGACTTCATGGTCCCGGCAGCAGGGTCCCCCTCCCGAAGCACCTGCCAAGCCGGCGTCGTGCTCTCCGGGGCGAGCAGCTGAAGGCTCAGCGCGATCAGGGCGAGTCGGCTCATGGCCTCAACAGGCGGTTCCGTCCAAAAGGTCTACCAGTTCCTCCGCCAGCGCCGGACGCTTCTCCACGGCCAGACAGGCGGACGAAGCGGCCCGCGCCAGCCAGCTCAGTTGCTCGCTCGGCTGCGTGGAGGTCTCGGCGCGCAGAGACTCCAGCCGCGCTCGCTCGGCCAGGGCATCCGGACGCCCTCGCTCCCGCTCGAGTGCGCGCTCGGCCCACTCGAGGCCTCGATCGACGTCCTTCCGAACCTCCGTTCGTGAGCCCGTTTCCCCCAGTCGCCACGCAGCGCGCCGGGCGTAGAGCCGGGCCAGCAACACCATGTCGTCGGGCGAGTCGTTGAGCGCGACGCCCTCGAGGCCGTGTCGCTCGGCGGCCGCGAATGCCCGGCGGGGCGAGACACCGTCCCGTTGAGCGTGCAGAGCCCGCACGAGCGCAATGCGGCTCTGCAGATAGTGGTATTCGCCGGGGAATCTTCCTCGGGTCGCGTCGGCGGCCGTTTCCGCCCGCGCCAACAGGGCCCGGGGGTCTCCACCCCGCTCGACTCGTCGCGAGGCAGTGGTCACGAGCAGGTTGCCGAGGTTGACGCTGGTCGACGGTCGGTCGGGATCGATCGCGAGGACGGCCTCGAACTGCTCGATGGCTGCGTCATAGGCGGGATCGGCGGCCGCGCCTCGAGCCTCGAGCGCCTCGCCGCGCGTCCAGTGGACGAGGCCGAGATTGTTGAGGGCCGACAGATAGCGCGGGTTGATCTGGAGGGCCCGCTCGCAGGCTCGCGCCCCGCGCTCCAGCACCGCGAGCGGGTCTTCGCCGTGCTTGAGCATCCAGTAGCCGAGCTCCGAGTCGAGCTGGCACAATCCGTTGTACAAACGGCTCGATCCTCGGCTGTCCATCGCCAGGGCGTCCCGATAGGCGTCCGACGCTCGCTCCCAATGAGTCGTCGGATCGAGGCCGCGATGTGCCAGCCGGGTGCCCCAGTCGTTCAGCACGTGAGCGAGGCTCAGCCGCAGGTGACGGTCGCCCGGCGTGCGCCCGATCCCCTCCTCCAACACCTCGGCAGCGCGCTCGTAGAGGGACCAAGGATCTTCGCCTCGATCGCCGCTCCATCGCGCCCGCACCCAGAGAGCGTTACCGAGATGACTCCACGCCGACGCGAGCCCCGGGTCGAGCTCGAGCGCCCGGCGTGCGTCGCCCTCCACGAGCTCGAGGAGCTCGATCGGATCCTCGCCGCTGCGCGCCACGAGCCGCGCGGCGATGAAGGTCCCCTCGGCCCGCAGAGCGAACGCCACCGCGAGCTCCGGATCGATCTCGAGCGCCGCCTCGCACGCCGCGCGCACCTTCCCGAGCGGCGGGGGGCTCGACGCCTCGTCCCAGGCCAGATAGAACCGGTCGATGCCCACGCGGCAAGGGCCGAGCGCGGCCTGGGGTGCGCTCGGCGCCACCCCCTCGGCCGCGGCGAACGCCTCCCCTGCCCGCTCTAGGGCGGCAGCCGCCGCCCCGTGATCACCCGCCTCGCGTTGCTCGGTCGCCATGCGCAGCTCGGCCTCTCCGGCCAGAAGATGCCCCTCGAAGAACCAGGCGCGCCGCTGCGCCGAGGCCGTACCCCGCGCCGCCGCCTCCCCGAGCTCGCCGGAAAGCAGGGCCAGCAGTCCGAGAAGGTGCTCGACTTCGTGATCTGCGAGGGTGCCCGCAGTGGACTCGACCTCTTCGAGGTACCGTTGCGCCGGCGCCGCCAGCTCCTCGGCGGCGCGTTCTCGCTCGGCCTCGCGCAGCTCCGGGTCGGCCAATCGCCCCGCCCGTCCCAAGGCCTCCTCGTAGAGTATCGTCAAGGTCCTGCCCAGTGCCAAGGACAACTCCGGCGACCGGTACCCGGTCTGGCGCGCCCTCTCCAGCGCCTCGCGGGCGGCTTCGTGTCGCCCGAGCTCGAAGCGCGCTCGGCCCAGGGCGGTCAGCCCCGGCCCACGCCCCGCCGGACCGACGCTCTCCAGATCGGCCTCGAGCGCATCCACCTCGCGCTCCAGCTCCGCCCGCTCGGGGCGGATGTCGTGACGCGGCGCCATGTGGGCCAGCCGCAGCCGCGACTCCATGCGCTGCAGTCGCTCGCCGAAGCGCTGCGCCAGTAACACCTCCTGCCGCGCCCGGTGCCGCGTCCAAGCAGCGTAGCTCCCCAGCCCCAGGAGGCCGAGCAGGGCCACCGTCGCCAGGGCTGCCGCCACCGGGTGCCGGCGGATGCGGCGCCCCAAGCGCTCCACGAGGCCGATCGGGCGAGCGCGAATCGGCTCGTCGGCGAGATAGCGCTCGAGATCCTCCGCCAAGGCCCGCGCCGAGCCGTACCGCCGCTCGGGATCGCGCTCGATACAGGTCATGACGATGGTGACCAGGTCGGCCGGTAGGCCGGGCGCCACCCGGCCGAGCGGCTCGGCCTCGTCCCGCAGCACCGCCGCGAGCACTTCGAGGCCGGAGTCGCCGTCGTAGGGCAGCCGCCCCGACAGCAGTTCATACAGCACGACCCCGAGGCTGAAGACGTCGGTCCGCCGATCGAGCCGTCGCCGTCCCGCCGCCTGCTCGGGCGACATGTAGCCCGGCGTGCCCAACGCCTGCCCCGTGGTCGTCAGGCCCTCGGTGTCGGTCTCCCGGGCGATGCCGAAGTCGACCACGTACGGCACCGGCCCGCCGTCGTCACGGCGCTCGACCAGGATGTTCGAGGGCTTGAGATCGCGGTGTACGAGACCGACGGCGTGCGCCGCATGGACGGCCTCGGCGACGGTCCGCATCAGGCGTACGATCGCCTCCACGCCGAGATCGCGCGCCACCTCGTCGAGCGGCGCGCCGTCGATCCGTTGCATGGCGATGTACGGCCTGCCGTCGGCGGTCTCGCCGACCTCGTAAACCTTGCAGACGGTGGGATGATCGACGCGTGCCTGTGCCCGGGCCTCGCGGCGCATCCGCTCGGCGGTCTCCGGGTCGAGGTGTCTCAACACCTTGAGAGCGACAGGGCGCTCGAGAGTCGGGTCCCACGCCTCCAGGACCTCGCCCATGCCGCCGCGGCCGATCGGCTTTCCGGTGTCGTATCGCATCGCTCGAGCCCCGACGACCCAGCTGCCCAGAACCTCCGTCGGCAGAGCGCGCCGACCGAAGCAAGAACCGAAGAATAGCAGCCGACACCTACGGTCTCGGTGATCGGCTCCGGCTCCAGATCTCCCTCCGGCCCCCCTGGGA
>JAWVZD010000241.1:0-4670 GCA_033722395.1 Thermoanaerobaculia bacterium
GTAGAGCATCATCGGATCGCGGCGGCCCGTAATATCGTTCGTCGCCGCGCCGGGCTCGGCAGACCGCGTAGCGGTCGACCGGTGGGCGCCGATCGATCATCGAGGTGGCAGACAGTGACCACCGGGGAGCTCCCAGTCGACCATATGCGCCACCTCCTGGAGCGCTCCACCGACCTGGTGGTGCGGTATCTCAGCGAGATCGAGGAGCGGCCGGTGCTGTGCCAGGCCGAGCCCGGGGAGCTGCTCGATCTGCTTCCGGAAGAGGCTCCCGAGCACGGCGAGCCGCTCGACCGAATCCTGTCCGACGTCGAGCAGCTGATCCTGCCGCGGTTGACGCACTGGAACCACCCCGGCTTCATGGCCTACTTCGGGATCACCGGCTCCGCGCCGGGCATCGCCGGTGAGCTCCTCGCGGCGGCCACCAACGTCAACGCCATGCTGTGGCGTACCTCGCCCGCTGCCACCGAGCTCGAGGTCCGGGTCTGCGATTGGCTCAGACGTCTCGTCGGTCTGCCCGACGGCTTCGAGGGGCACATCAACGACACCGCTTCGATAGCCACCCTGCTGGCGCTGGCGGCCGCCCGCCATCGGTCGGACGGGAGCATCGGACAGCGCGGGATGGCGGGTCGGGCGGAGCTGCCCGCCTTCACCGTCTACGCCTCCGATCAGGCACACGTCTCGGTGGACAAGGCTGCCCTGGTACTCGGCCTGGGGCTCGACAATCTGCGTCGAGTCGCCTCCGACGAGGCGTTCCGTTTGTCGGTGCAGGCGCTCGAGGTCGCCATCGAGAGCGACCTGGAGGCCGGCCGACGGCCGCTCGCGGTGGTGGCGACGGCCGGCACGACCTCGACCACGAGCGTCGATCCCCTGGCCGCCGTCGCCGATGTCTGCCGGCGGCACTCTCTCTGGTTGCACGTCGACGCCGCCTACGCCGGCAACGCCGCGATCTGTCCCGAGCACAGGCCTCGGTTCGCGGGGTGGGAGGCGGCCGACTCGATCGTGGTGAACCCTCACAAGTGGCTGTTCACGCCGCTCGACTGCTCGGTCCTGCTGCTGCGCGATCGGCAGCGGTTCACGGATGCCTTCTCGCTGGTTCCCGACTACCTGCGGAGCGACGAGGAGTCGGTCAATCTGATGGACCTCGGGATTCAGCTGGGGCGGCGATTCCGGGCCCTCAAGCTGTGGATGGTGATGCGGACGTACGGCGCCGAGGGGCTGCGAGCGCGGCTGCGGGAGCACTGCCGCCTGGCGCGGCGGATCGCCTCCCGCCTGGAGGAGGACGAGCGCTTCGACCTGTTGATGGAGCCCCCCTTCAGCACGGTTTGCTTCCGTCTCCGTGCCGGCCGTGGCGAGGACGAGGAACAGCTCAACCAGCGCCTGGTCGAGGCGGTCAATGCCGCCGGCGAGCAGTTCGTCTCGGCGACGCGCCTCGATGGGCGCTACGTGGTCCGCCTGACCTTCGGCAACCTCCGCACCTCCGAGGAGCACGTCGAGGCGGTCTGGCGACGACTCGACGGCTTGGCGACCGAGCTCGCCGGGCGAAGGATGGGGCGATGATACGCTGCCGCTTCCTTTCGCCGCACGCTTCGCGACCGACGTCATGAAAGCCGTCATCCTGGCAGGCGGAACGGGGAAGCGCTTCTGGCCGTTGAGTCGCGCCTCCCGTCCGAAGCAGTTCCTCTCCCTGGAGGGGGAGCGAAGCCTTCTACAACAGACCGCCGATCGCCTGCTGTCCTGGCTCGAGCCGCGCTCGCTCTGGGTGGCGACGACGGCGGATCTCGCCGCCGGCGTGGCCGAGCAGCTGCCGATGATCCCGCCAGATCAGATCCTGGCGGAACCGGAGGGCCGCAACACCGCACCGGCGATCGGCTGGTCGGTCGTCTCGCTGCCGGCGGAGGAGCGCGACGAGGTGGTGGGGATCTTCCCGGCCGACCACCGGGTGGCCGACGTCTCCGAGTTCACCCGCACGGTACGAGTCGCATCCGAGTTGGCGGCGTCGGAGCGGCGGGTGATGACCCTCGGCGTGGTGCCGCGCTGGGCGGAGACCGGCTACGGCTATCTGGAGCTCGGAGAGGTGCTCGACGCGGCGACCGGCCTGCGTCGAGTCGTGCGCTTCACCGAGAAGCCCGAGCCGGAGCGGGCCGAGCAGTTCGTGGCGAGTGGCGACTACTACTGGAACCCGGGCATCTTCCTGTTCCCGGGCTCGACGATGCTCGCTCATCTGGAACGCTTCGAGCCCGAGATCGCCGCCGGCCTGAAGGAGATCGAGCGGCATCCGGAGCGCTTGAGCGAGATCTATCCCCGGCTGCCGGCGATCTCGATCGATTACGGGGTGATGGAGAAGCTCGACGACCTGGCGACGCTGCCGCTCGACTGCGGCTGGAGCGACCTGGGCTCCTGGGCGGCCTTGGCGGAGGTCCTGCCGGCCGACGGGGACGACAACGCGCGGTGGGGCGACGTCTTGGCGCTCGACGCGCGCCGCAACGTCCTGATGGCGGACGAAGGCACGGTGGCGGTGCTCGGGATCGACGATCTGGTCGTCGTGCGGACGTCCGACGCCGTGCTGGTGGTACCGAAAGAGCGCTCACAGCAGGTCCGGAAGATCGTCTCGCGGTTGGAGGAGACGAAGCGCGATGAACTGCTGTAGGGGGGTCGGCGGCGGGGCGTCCGCCGGCTGAGCGATGCGCGGCGTGGCGCTTGCCAGGGCTGGGCGCAGAACGAGTCTGGCCGAGAGCGGGTTGATGCGAGCTTCGCGGTCCGCTCTCGACGAGCTGCTGCCCGGTCGCGGGTCGTGGGAGATCGAGATCGGTTTCGGACGCGGCCGCTACCTGCTCGACCGCGCCGCCGCCGATCCCACGGGCCGGTTTCTGGGGATCGAGATGGCCGCCAAGTACTTCCGCCTCGTCGAGCGCCGGGTGCGGCGCCGCGGCCTGGCCAACGTGGCTCTGCTCCTCGGCGAAGCGCTCTACATCGCCGGAGCTCTGTTGCCGCCGGCCTTCGCCCGCGCGGTGCACGTCTACTTTCCGGATCCGTGGCCGAAGGATCGGCATCGCAAGCGCCGCCTCCTCGACCACGCCAGCGTCGACCTGGTGCTGGGGCTTCTCGAGCCCGGGGGGGCTCTCTACTTCGCCTCCGATCACCTCGAGTACGCCGACGAGGTGGAGGAGATCCTGTCCTCCCACCCGGCGATCGAGCTCGAGCGTGTGGAGCGCTGGCCGGACGGCGAGCGCACCAACTACGAGATCAAGTACGAGCGTGCCGAGCGTGAGATCCGGCGCCTCGTGGCCCGCCGGCGAGAAGAGGAGAGTGCCATCGTCCACCCGGCGGCCCGGGGAGAGCTGTGGGTCGCTGCGGTGGCGGAATCGGCGGAGGGCGCCGCGTGAGCCGCTTACGGACGCTGCTGCCGTATCTGGCCAGGCATCCCTGGAAGCTCGCCACCGGGGTGACGTCGATCTTCCTGTCGGTTCTCGTCGGTCTGGCGGCGCCGCTCATCGTCGGCGGCGCCATCGACGCCTTCCGGGGCGGTGCCAGCATGCGCTCGCTGCTGACCTACGCTGCGCTCCTGGTCGGGGTGACGGCGGTGCAGGGAGGTTTCAGCTTCGCCCAGCGGATGATTCTGGTGTCGATGTCGCGCGACATCGAGCTCGAGCTGCGCAACCAGTACTTCCGCCACCGGGAGACGCTGCCGCTGGGCTTCTATCAGGAGCGCTCGATCGGCGACCTGATGGCACGGGCGACGAACGATCTACAGGCGGTCCGGATGTTGTGCGGTCCGGCGATCATGTACAGCTCGAACACCCTGTTCACCGCCCTCGGTGCGACCGTACTGATGTGGCGCATCCACTGGCAGCTGACCCTGCTGGCACTCGCCACCATGCCGGCGGTGGCGGTGGCGACGAAGATCTTCGGTGAGCAGATCCATCGGCTCTTCGAGAAGGTTCAGGAGCAGTTCTCTGCGCTGTCGACCCGGGTGCAGGAGAACCTCGCCGGCGTGCGCGTGGTGCGTGCGTACGCTCAGGAGGTGGCGGAGCGCAGGAGCTTCGCGACCACCAACCGCGAGTACGTCGAGCGCAACCGGCAGTTGATCCGCTGGTCGGCGGCGTTCCACCCGCTGCTGCAGGCGCTGGTCGGCGTCGGCTTCGTCTTGGTGTTGTGGCGCGGTATGTTCCTCATCGAGGCTGGCTCGATCACCGTCGGCGAGTTCGTCAGCTTCAACTTCTTCCTCAGCAAGCTGATCTGGCCGATGATCGCCATCGGCTGGGTGATCAACCTGGTGCAGCGCGGTGCGGCGTCGCTGCGCCGCATCCTCGACATCGTCGAGACCGAGCCGACGATCCGCGACGAGCCGCCGCTCGTCGAGGCGCGACCCGCCCGTGGCGCGGTGTCGATCCGAGACCTCACCTTCCGCTACGCCCCCGAGCTCGAGCCCGTGCTGTCGGAGATCTCCTTCGAGGTCGCTCCCGAAGAAATCTTCGGCCTGCTCGGCCCCAATGGTTCCGGCAAAACGACGCTGTTCCGTTTGCTGTGTACCTTGCTGCCGATTCAACCCGGCACGGCTCACCTGGCCGGCGCAGACGTCTCATCCAATCCGGACGAAGTCCGCCGCCGGATCGGCATCACCTTTCAGTCCCCCAGTCTCGACGACCGCCTGACGGTCCGGGAAAACCTGA
>JAWVZD010000242.1:0-4659 GCA_033722395.1 Thermoanaerobaculia bacterium
AGCTCGAGCGAGCATCCGTTGGCGGCGGCCGTGGTGCGAGCGGCCGAGGAGGCGGAGGCGCCCTCCCGGTCGGTCTCGGGCTTCGAGTCGAAGACCGGCAAAGGCGTGGTGGGCGAGGTCGACGGTCGGCGGGTCGCGGTCGGTAACACTCGATTGATGGACGATCTCGGGATCCCGACCGGAGAGGCCGAGGATCGCCTCGAGGCGATGCGCTCGGAGGGTAGGACGGTGATCTTGGTGGCGGTGGACGAGCAGGTGGTCGGACTGCTGGCGATCAGTGATCCGATCAAGCCGTCGGCGAAGGAGGCCGTCCGGGCGCTGCACGACGACGGCCTTCGAGTGGTGATGCTGACCGGCGACAACCGGGCCGTCGCCGAGGCGGTCGCCGAAGAGCTGGGCATCGACGAGGTCATCGCCGAGGTCCTGCCCGACGAGAAGGCACGCCTCGTCGCCGAGCTGGAGGAGGAGGGCCGGCGCGTGGCGATGGCCGGTGACGGTATCAACGACGCGCCCGCCTTGGCGCAGGCCGCGGTCGGCATCGCCATGGGCACCGGCACCGACGTGGCGATGGAGAGCGCCGGGATCACGCTGCTCAAGGGGGATCTCGCGGCTCTGGTGCGGGCGCGTCGCCTGAGCGAGGCGACGATGACCAACATCCGCCAGAACCTCTGGTTCGCCTTCGGCTACAACGCTCTGGCGGTTCCGGTGGCCGCCGGCGTGCTCTACCCGTTCTTCGGCCTACTGCTGAGCCCGATGATCGCCAGCGCGGCGATGAGCTTCAGCTCGGTCTCGGTGATCGGCAACGCATTGCGATTGAGGAGGATCGATCTATGAGCGTCGCAAGTCTCTATCTCTCGGTGACTCTGTCGGTCATCGTCGCCCTCGGCCTGCCAGCGGCGTCGGTGGCCGGTGCAGCCTCCGTCTCCGGCTCGGGAGAGGTTCCCGACGGAGAGTCTCCGTACGTTTCGTTCACCGACCGGGAGATCAAGGCGCTCTCGGCCGCGGCGGTCGAGGAGTATCTCGCCGGTCGAGGCATGGGCCTGGCGCTCGCTGCCGAGCTCAACGGCTACCCCGGGCCGAAGCACGTCCTGGAGCTGACCGAGGAGCTCGCACTGAGCCCCGAGCAGGTGCGGCGCGCGAACGAGATCTTCGACGCCATGCTGGCCGAGGCGGTCGAGCTCGGTCGCCGGATCGTCGACGCCGAGCGGCAGCTCGACCGTCTCTTCGCCACCAGAGAGATCGATGCGCCGACCCTCGCCTCGTCGGTCGGCGAGATCGGTCGCCTCGACGGACGTCTCCGTTACGTCCACCTTTCGGCCCATCTGTCGATGACGGAGCTCCTCAGCGAGGCTCAGCGCCGCCGTTACGTGGAGCTGCGCGGATATTCCGGTCACGGCCCCGATCGGCACCATTTGCAGCACCATACCGGGGAGCATGGAAGGTGACCGCGCCGATGTCGGACCGAGTGATCCGCCCGCGACGAACCGTGATCGGTGCCGCGCTCGGCTTGGCCGTCCTCGCCGCGTTGGCGTGCGCCGAACGGGGCGAACAGAGCGGGGGGGTCGGCGTGCCTCAGCGCTCGGAGATCGATCCGCCGGCCCGGCCCGGTGCATTCGCCGTGCGGCTCGCCGCCGGCGCCGACGAGATCCTCGCCACCTGGTGGGAGCCGCTCGACGCCGAGGTCGACGAGGCCGGCCATCGCCTGCTGTTCGCCCGCTACACCGACGCTTGGAGCGAGCCGTCGGTGGTGGTCGAGGGTGACGATCTGTTCGCCAATTGGGCCGACTTCCCGGCCGTCGTCCGCGAGCCGTCCGGCGATCTGCTGGTCACCTGGCTGGCCAAGACCGGTGAGGAGACCTACGCCTATTCGATCTACCTGGGGCGCTCCCACGACGACGGAGCGACCTGGCGGAATCTCGGCAAACTCAACGACGACGTCACCGATACCGAGCACGGCTTCGTTTCGCTGGTCCCCGAGGGGGATGCGGTGCGCGCCTTCTGGCTGGACGGACGGCGGATGGTCGCGGGCGGTCCGATGACGGTGCGGACGGCCGTCGTCGGCGCCTCGGTCGGCCCGAGCGAGCTGCTCGACGAGCGCGTCTGCGAATGCTGCCCGACCGACGCGGTGACGACGACCGAGGGCGCCCTGGTCGCCTATCGCGATCGCTCCGACGAGGAGGTGCGGGAGATCTCCGCGGTCGGCCGGGTCGGTGACGGTTGGAGCGAGCCGGAGCGGCTGACGTTCGATCGCTGGAACATCCCGGGCTGCCCGGTGAACGGCCCGGCGCTCGACCATCGCGACGGACGTACGGCCCTCGCCTGGTACACCGGAGCGGAAGGGGCGGCGCACGTCGGGATGCGCTTCCTGGAAGGGACGCCGGCGGAGCGCGAGCCGGTCGTCGTGGACGGCGAGCGGCCCCTCGGTCGGGTCGGCGTGGTGCTCGACCGGAACGGCGACGCGGTGGTCTCCTGGCTGGCCCTGGTCGGCAAGCAGGCCGAGTTGCGCTTGCGACGGGTGGGGACGGACGGCTCCCTCGGTGCCGCGGTGCCGATCGCCCGTACCTCGGCATCCCGCTCCAGCGGCATGCCGCAGCTCGTCCGTCGGGGCGAACGGTTCTACCTCGGGTGGGTCGAAGTCCCGCTCGAGGCGCCTTCACGCGTGCGTGTTTCGTCGATCGCCCCGGAGTTGGTGCCGGCGATCGGCGACTGATCGGGGCCCGCCGACGGCTGCGCACCGACGGGATATGATCGCTCCATCCGAGATGGGCGAAACGGCGATCGAGCGACGAACGACCCTCGCCGGTCCGGTTCTGTCGGCCGCTGGTGATCTTCGAGCCGGGCTGTGGATGCGGGGAGTCCGGCGATGACGAACGGCAAGCCACCGGTGGTACAGCTCGAGGTGATCCAGCGTCTCTACGGTGCCCTGGTCGTCGGCCTGGCGGTGTTCGTGGCGATCGTGCCGTTCCTCTCCCGACACGCCTTCGATCTGCCGGGCGAGGTCGCGGGGAGGGAGATCTGGCTGATGACGACCTCGGTCTTCGCGCTCGCCATTCTGGTGAGTATCGGCGGCGTCGGCCGGGTGATGATCCAACGAGCCCGCACCGAGTTGCGCGGCCGATCGGCGCCCGAGAGCGAGGACCTCCTGCGACTCTATTTCCCCTACGTCGTGGTGCGGGGTGCCTTGATCGAGGGCTTGGGTTTCTTCGGCGCGGTGGTCTACATGGTCACCGGCCTCGGCCTCGGTCTGCTGGTGGCCGTCGCCGCCATCGCCGGGTTGGTGGTGACCTTTCCCACCCGCCAGCACTACGAGCGCTACCGCGACCGACTGAGCGGCGGACCGATCTGAGCAGGAGGGACGCGTCGATGAGCGATTCCAACCCGGTGCTGCGGGACGTCCGCGAAGCCGAGGAGCGGGTACGGGTGATCGGCCACCGCACGCCGGTGATGACTTGTGCCGCCCTCGACGAGCTCGCCGGACGGCATCTCCTCTTCAAGTGCGAAAACCTGCAGAAGATCGGCGCCTTCAAGATCCGGGGAGCCTCGAACTTCGTCTTCAAGCTACCCGACGAGGAGGCCGAACGCGGCGTGGTGACGCACAGCTCCGGCAATCACGGCCAGGCGGTGGCGCTGGCGGCTCGGAAGCGCGGCATCGAGGCCCGCATCGTAATGCCGTCGACCGCTCTCGAGGTGAAGCGGCGTGCGGTCGAGGGGTACGGTGGCATCGTCGTCGAGTGCGAGCCGAACGAGCAGTCGCGCGACCGGACCGCGGCGGACCTCGTCGCCGCCACCGGCGGCACCTTCGTCCCACCCTACGACCACCCCGACATCATCGCCGGCCAGGGGACCGCGGCTCTCGAGCTGCTGGAAGATCTGCCGGGGATCGAGGCGCTGGTCGCCCCGATCGGGGGTGGCGGCCTGATGTCGGGAACCTCGATCGCCGGCCGCGGACTGAACCCGGAGATGCGGCTCATCGGTGCCGAGCCGGCGGGCGCCGACGACGCAGCGCGGTCGTTGGCGGCGGGTGAGATCGTTCCCCAGACCGATCCACGGACGATCGCGGACGGTCTCCTGACCAGTCTCGGTCCGCTGACCTTCTCGATCCTCTCCGAGCATCTCGAACGGATCGTCACCGTCTCCGAGGAGGAGATCGTGCGGGCGATGCGGTTGGTTTGGGAGCGGATGAAGCTCGTCATCGAGCCGAGTGCGGCGGTGGCGGTCGCCGCGGTGCTGTCGGACGAGTTCCGTTCCCTCGAGGGCTTCGAGCGGGTCGGGGTGATCCTGTCGGGAGGCAACGTCGACCTCGACCGTCTGCCCTGGTAACGACACCGGCCGACGAGAGCGACGACGGCCTCGGGTGCAGCTGGGCGCTCACCCCAGCGATCGGTCGGTCGGCGGGGAGCGAGGCGCTCGTGTCACCGTTTCGTCGCTTTGCCGCGCCCCGTGGGTGGGGTACCCTGAGCGCGAAAGGAGATCTCATGAGCGATCTGGCACGACCTTCCTTCACTTACCTCGGACACGCCACCGTGCGCTGCGACCTGCCGGGCGGGGAGGTGATCCTGATCGACCCGTGGGTGGGGCAGAATCCGGCCTGTCCCGAGGATGCCAAGTCGTTCGACCGGCTCGACGCGATCCTGATCACGCACGGGCACCCGGACCACA
>JAWVZD010000243.1:0-4659 GCA_033722395.1 Thermoanaerobaculia bacterium
CGGGAAGACGACCTCGACCTCGGCGGCGATCAGATGGCGCAACGACGCCGCGGCGGTCTCGCCCCGACCCTCGACGACGTCGGCGGCGCCCTCGAGGGCCCGCGCGGCGCTCTCCTCGGGCACCCAGGCGCCGTCGCGGGCGATACCGAGCGGCACCACCTGGTGGCCCGCCGCCTCGAGCGCGGCGGCCACGGCCCGCGCCGAGACCACCGAGACGCGGTGCTCGGTCGAGCGGCCACCGAAGACGAGGCCTACCCGCATCGCTGCCTCATCACGGCCCCATCTCGACCAGATCGACCGACTTCATTTCGGGCAGCGCCCGGATCGACTCGAGCACCTCCTCGCCGGGCGCCTGGTCGAGCCGCAGCACTGCCATCGCCTCGTCCTGCGAATCCGTGCGGGCGAGATGGATGGCGGCGATGTTGATGTCCGCCTGGCCGAGCAGGTTGCCGATTTTCCCCACCACCCCCGGCACGTCGTCGTTGTGGAGCACCAGGAGACGCCCCTCCGGCCGGAACTCGAGCTGGAAGCCGCCGAAGCGCACCACCCGCGGGTCGCGCTCGCCGAAGACGGTGCCCTCGATCTCGAGCTCGCCGCGGTCGCCCGCCAAGCGGACGCCGACGAGGTGCGGGTACTCGGCCGGCTGGCTGTGGGTCGCCCGGACCAACTCGATGCCGCGTCCCCGCGCCAGGCGCTCGGCGTTGACGTAGTTGACCGTCTCGCCCAGGAACGAGGTCAGCGCCCCCTTGACCACCGCCACCGTGATCGGCGTCCGGAGCGCCTCCTCGATGCCCCACAGCTCGACCCGGAGCTCGGCGACACTGCCGCCCAGAAGCTCGCTCGCCAGCCGCCCGAGCTGCTCGCCCAAGCTCAGGTACGGCTCGCCGCGCTTCGGGGTGCCGCGGAACGGCAGATTGACCGCCGTCACCGCCAGCGAGCCGTCGAGCGCCGCCAAGAGCATGCGCACGGTCTCCAGGGCGATGCGCTCCTGCGCCTCGCGCGTCTGGGCGCCGATGTGCGGGGTGGCGACGACTCTCTCGTGCTCGGCCAGTCGACGGTCCTTCGGCGGCTCCTCCGAGAAGACGTCGAGCGCCGCACCGGAGAGATGGCCGCTGTCGAGCGCCGCCAGCAGCGCCGCCTCGTTGACGATGCCGCCGCGAGCGCAGTTGACCAGCACCGCGCCTCGTTTCATGGCGGCGATCTCGTCGGCTCCGACGAGATCGCGCGTGCGGTCGGTGAGCGGCACGTGGACGGTGACGATGTCGGAGCGCTCGAGGAGCTCGCATTTCTCCACCAGCTCCACCTCGAGGCGCTCGCCCATCGCGGCGTCGATGTACGGGTCGTGCGCCACCACCTCCATGCCGAACGCCTTCGCCCGGTCGGCCACTCGCTGGCCGATCTGGCCGAAGCCGACGATGCCCAGGATCTTGCCCTCGAGCTCGCGGCCGACGAAGCGCTTGCGATCCCACTCGCCGGCCTTCATCGAGCGGTCGGCCGCCGGGACGTTGCGCACCAGCGCCAGCATCAGCGCGAAGGTGTGCTCGGCGGCCGACAGCAGGTTCGCGGTCGGCGAGTTGACCACCAGGATGCCGCGCTCGGTGGCCGCGGCGATGTCGATGTTGTCGACCCCGACGCCGGCGCGCGCTATCACCTTCAGGGTGTCCGCTCCGTCCAGGAGCTCGGCGGTCAGCTTGGTGGCGCTGCGCACTACCACCGCGTCGTACTCGGCGAGGAGCTCCTTCAGCCGGGGGCGCTCCTCGGCGCTCAGCCGGTGGATCTCGTTCCCCGACTGCTCGAGCGCGGCGAGCCCCGACTCGTGCAACGGATCGGCTACCAGAATTCGGAACATCGATCGCTCGACTACGCTTCCGCCAATACCTCGTCGATCGCCCGGAAGAGCGGCTCGAGATCCTCCAGCCCCACCTCGCCCATGTGACCGAGGCGGAAGGTCTCGGGCTTGAGCTTGCCGTAGCCGCCACCCAGCACGAAGCCACGCTCGGCCACACCCGCCACCAGATCCGGCGCCGCGATGCCCCGGGGCGGTTTCAGACAACTGATGGTGAGCGAGCGGTGCCTCTGAGGAAGAAACCCCAGGTCGCGGCTCTCGGCCCACTCGACGACGCGTCGTTGGCAGTCGCGGTGGCGCTGCCAACGCGCCTCCATGGTCTCTTCGAGCATCCTGTCGAGTTGCCGGTCGGCGGCATAGAGGATCGAGATCGCCGGCGTCGTGATGGTGCCGGACCCCTCGTGCTTGGCACGGTACCGCAGCATATCCGTGTAGAAGCCGCGGTTCTCGACCGTCTCCATCCGCTCGACGGCGCGCTCCGAAAGGGCGAAGAACGCCAGCCCCGGTGGTAACGCCATCGCCTTCTGTGAGCCGGTCAAGACCACGTCGAGACCCCATTCGTCGACCTCCACCGGCGCACCGCCGAGCGACGAGACCGTATCGACCATGACCAGCGCGTCGCTCGCCTCCCGCACCGCCGCGGCGATCTCGGCCGCCGGGTTCATCACCCCGGTCGAAGTCTCGTTGTGAGCGAAGGTGACGGCATCGTAGCTCAGACGTTCCAACGCCCGCCGCACCAGATCGGGATCGATCGCCTCGCCCCACGGCACTTCGATCTTGTCGGCCTCGACACCCAGCGAGCGCGAGATGTCGTACCAGCGCAGCGAGAAGGCGCCGCAGACGAGATGCAGCACCCGATTGTCGACCGCCGACATGATGGCGCTCTGCATCAGCAACGTGGCGCTCGAGGTGGCGACGTAGACCGGCCGCTCGGTGCGGAAGACCGGCGGCAGCTTCGCGGTCACCGACTCGTAGAGCTCCCGGAACGCGGGCCCGCGGTGGCCGATCATCTCGGCGGTCATCGCTTCCCGCACGTCGCGCCGGACGTACGTCGGACCGGGCAGAAAGAAGCGGATCGGCTCGTCCATGTTTCGGTTCCTCAACTCGAAGCGCTGGAGAGGGTGCTCGCGGGCGATCGCCGCGACGCGTCCGCATTGTCGCACCGGCTCCGCGCGCGGTCAACGTGACGCGAGCGCTCACCGGGGCTCGCCACGGAACCGACGGATCGGCCGGTCCCGGGGCCGGCAGCCGGGGCCTCAGGAGCTCAAGAAGGTGACGGCGGGGCGCCGCAGGCGGGCGACGAGATCGTCGGTCCCGAGCTCGAGCCGGCCGGCCTCCGAAGCCACCAGCCAGCGCTCGCCGCGCCGCGTCAGGCGGGGCGCGTCGACCTCGCCTCGCACGAGCACCAGACGGCAGCCGAGGAAGTGCTCGCGCAGCAGGTCGCGGAGCACCAACGGCCCGGCGACGCGCTTCGCCGTGACGAGCCCCGTTTCACTGCGTGCCACGGTACGGAACACGCCGGCCTCGACGGCTCCGGCGAGCGTGGCGGGGGGCTCAGCCGATGCTTCGAGATCGAGCCAGCCGATCCGCAACCCCGCCGCCTCGGCCGCCGCGATCAGCGGCGCCAGGGCTTCGACCGGCTCGTCGGTGGTCAGAAGGTGAGTCGTTTTCACGGCAGGTCCTCTCCGCTCCGACCCGCCCGCGCTGTGGCCGGTTCCCGGAGTCGGACGGACGCACCTGGAGCGAGCATCCCCCTCGTCCAGCGAGCGGAAGGTGCGTGCGTCCGACTCCTCGCGCTCATCCCCGACGCGGGCGGGATCAGCGGCCAACCCCGGCTAGCCATAGAGCAGGTGCGGCTCCCGGCGGCGTCGGAACTCCGCCTCGTCCTCGGCCCACGACGCGATCCAGTCGACCGGCCGCTCCCCCGCTCCGACCGCCCGCCGCAGGGCATCGTCGCCGGTCAGCAGATCGATCGCTGCCCGGTCGCTGACGAACTCGTACGGGTCGCTCCGCCACCCGAAGCCGGGCTGCTCGGCCAGAGCAGAGACCAGCTCGACACCCAAGGCGTACGCTTCGATGACGGCCGCGTCCCACACTACGATCTCGACCCCGCCACAGATCGCTCCGGCGTGCTTCTGGAACTCCGGCCTGAAATAGGTCGGCATGAACCCCACCCCCGGCAGGTCGCGCTCGCCGAGCGCCTCGGCGAGTGTCGGCGGGTCGATCTCGAGGCCGCCGACCAGCTGGAAAGGCCGCGTCGTGCCGCGCCCCTCGGAGAGCGTCGTCGCCTCGACCAGGCAGAGCCCGGGGTAGACGACCGCGGTCTCGAAGCGCGGCATGTTCGGGGACGGGGCGATCCACGGCCGGCCGGTGTCGGGCCACAACATGCGGCGCGTCCAGCCGGCCATATGCCAAACGCGCAGCTGTTCATCGTAGCCGGCGCGCCCGAGCTCCATCGCGGCGAGCTCGCCCAGGGTCAGGCCGTGCACCACCGGGTGCTCGAAGGCGCCGACGAACGACTCGAAGCCGGGCCGTCTGAGGTTCCCCTCGACGCGCTCGCCGCCTAGCGGGTTCGGGCGGTCGAGCACCCAGACCTCACAGCCCTCCGAGGCGGCCACCTCGGCCGCCCAGACGGCGCTGGCGGCGTAGGTGTAGTAGCGCGCGCCGACGTCCTGGAGATCGATCAGCAGCAGATCGAGGTCTTCGAAGCAGGCCGGATCGGGCTTCAGGCTGACGCTCTCCTCGCCGTAGAGCGACACCACCGGCAGGTCGGTCCACGGGTCGACGTCGCTCGTGCCCGTGACGAGTTCGAG
>JAWVZD010000244.1:0-4657 GCA_033722395.1 Thermoanaerobaculia bacterium
AGGCCTCGAATCGGGGCTCCGCCAGGTGTTCGTGGGTGGCGAAGAAAAGATCGGCCTCGAGGTCGGGTGGCGGAGCGGCGAGCTCGCCGCGGGCGGCGCGTCGTCCGAACGGAGTGCCCGGCTCCAGGGTGAGCTGATAGCAGGAAAGGTGGTCGACACCCAGATCGACGGCGGCGTCGAGCTCGCGGCGCCATTCGTCGACGCTTTGCCCGGGGCGCCCATAGATGAGGTCGATCGAGACCGTGCCGAATCCGGCCGCCAGGGCGAGCTCGACCGCCCGACGCCCCTGCTCCGCCGAGTGGCGGCGACCGAGAAACTCGAGTGCGGCGGCGTCGAGCGCCTGGACGCCGAGGCTCAAGGTGCCGACGCCGAGATCGCGCCAGGTCTCGAGCCGGTCGGTGTCGACGTCCTCCGGATTCGCCTCCAGGAAGTGGCGCGTACCCGGCACCAGTTCGAGGTGATGGTCGAGGGCGAGGGCGATCGGCTCGAGCTCGGAGAGAGCGAGGAGCGACGGCGTGCCGCCACCCCAGTAGACCGTATCGACCGGACGACCGAACTCGGCTCCCGTGCGGCCCGCCTCCGCGGCGAGCGCCTCGACCAGCCGTCGTCGGGCGGCCGCGTCGCCCACCGTCACCGCGAAGTCGCAGTAGGGGCAGATCGCCGAGCAGAACGGAATGTGGACGTAGACGCCGGCCGGTTCCTCGACCGCTCCGCTCGGCGCCGACTCAGGAGTCGGCATCGGACTTGAGCACTTCGAGAAAGGCCTTCTGCGGGATCTCGACCGAGCCGACCATCTTCATCCGCGCCTTGCCGGCCCTCTGCTTCTCCAAGAGCTTCCTCTTCCTGGTGACGTCGCCGCCGTAGCACTTGGCGGTGACGTCCTTGCGATAGGCGCCGATCGTGGTGCGGGCGATGATCTTGCCGCCGATCGCCCCCTGGATCGCGATCTTGAACTGCTGTTTCGGAATCACCTCGGCGAGGCGCTCGCAGTACTTGAGCGCGCGCGGCCGCGCCTTCTCGCGGTGCACCAGCTGCGCCAACGCGTCGACCGGCTCGCCGTTGACCAGGATATCGACCTTGACGAGATCGGTGTCGCGGTACTCGATCATCTCGTAGTCGAACGAGCCGTACCCCTGCGTGACCGATTTCAACTTGTCGTAGAAGTCGAACAGCACCTCGGCGAGCGGCAGCTCCGAGGTGAGCTCGACCCGGCCGACGGCGAGGTAGCGGTGGCGGATCTCCTCGCCGCGGCGCTCGCGGCAGAGCTCCATCACCTGCCCGATGTAGCGCTCCGGCATCAGGATCGAGGCCTTGATGTAGGGCTCGGCGGTCGACTCGATGTCGGCCGGATCGGGGTAGAAGCTCGGGTTGTCGACGACGATCTCCTCGCCGTCGGTCAATGTCACCCGATACCGCACCGAGGGGGCCGTCAGGATCAGGTCGAGATCGTACTCGCGGCTCAGACGCTCCTGCACCACCTCGAGATGCAGGAGTCCCAGGAAGCCGCAGCGGAAGCCGAAGCCGAGCGCCGCCGAGGAGTCCTTCTCGTAGGTCAAGGCGGCGTCGTTCAGGGCCAGCTTGTCGAGCGCCTTGCCGAGGTCCTCGTAGTCGTCGGTCGACACGGGATAGATCGACGAGAAGACCACCGGCCGGGCCTTGGTGTACCCCGGGAGCGGCGCGTCGGCCGGCCGCTCGGCGTCGGTCACGGTGTCGCCGATGGCGATGTCGCGGATCGTCTTGATACCGGCGATCACGTAGCCCACCGAGCCCGCGCCGAGCTCCTCGACCTCGACCCGCTTGAGCTGCAGCAGCCCGACCTCTTCGACCTCGTAGTCGGCCTCGGTGTGCATCAGCCGAATCGTCTGGCCGCGACGGATGACGCCGTCGCGCACCCGGCAGAGCAGGACGACCCCGCGGTACGGATCGTACTGAGCGTCGAAGATGAGCGCCCGCAAACGCTCGTCGTTCCTCCCCTCCGGGGCCGGGAGCCGGGTGACGATCGCCTCCAGCACGTCGTCGATGCCGGTGCCCTTCTTCGCCGAGCACTCCACCGCCGAGAACGGATCGAGCCCGAGGTCGCTCTCGATCTCCTCCCGCACGCCCAACGGATCGGCCGAAGGCAGGTCGATCTTGTTGATCACCGGCACCATCTCGAGGTCGAATTCGAGCGCCAAATAGAGGTTGGCCACCGTCTGCGCCTCGACCCCCTGCGCGGCGTCGATCAGGATGAGCGCCCCCTCGCACGACATCAGCGAGCGCCTCACCTCGTGCGAGAAGTCGACGTGTCCCGGCGTGTCGATCAAATTGAGCCGGTAGCGCTGGCCGTCGGCGGCGTCGTAGAGCAGCGACACGGTGTTCGACTTGATGGTGATGCCACGCTCACGCTCCAGGTCCATCGAGTCCAGGATCTGATCGCGAAACTCCCGCTCGGAGACTCCACCGCAGCGTTGGATCAACCGATCGGCCAAGGTGCTCTTGCCATGGTCGATGTGGGCGATGATGCAGAAATTGCGGATCGTCTCCACGGCGCGCTCCCTCGGGGCGAGAGTCTAGCCCAGGCGGCGCAGTCGAGGCGCCGACCGCTCGTCCGACTGGTACTCTCGCAGATCATGTCCCCTTGTCCGGACGGAGCCACGGCTCGCGTCGACAGGCTCCTCGATCGGCCCCTCGACCGGTCCCCCGACGGGTCCCTCGACGGGTGCGGCTTCAATCCCCCTCCACACTCGGGCGAACCTCTTCGCCGGCATTTGCGTCTCTGTAGATGAAGGGACGAACGACCCGAGAGATGAGCTCGACGACCTCACCCGATCAACTGCTGGCGAAACGCGCCGCAGCCGGTCACCCCGAAGCCTGGGACGAGCTGATCGAGCTCTACGGACGGAAGATCTACAACGTGGCCTACCAGTTCGCAGCTTCCAAGGAAGAGGCCGAGGATCTCACCCAAGAGATCTTCCTCAAGCTGTACGAGAACCTCGACCAGTACCGCGGCGACGTGCCTCTGGTCGGTTGGACTTTGCGGCTGTCGCGCAATCTGTGTATCGACCGCTACCGCAGGACGCGGCGCGAGAAGCGCTCGACCTTCGTCTCCGAAGCCGTCCTCGACCGGCTTCCCGCCGCCGACAACCCGCGCCGGGACGCCGAGCGGCGGGAGCAGATGCGGGCCATCTACGGCGGGCTCGAGCGCCTACCCGAGGACCTCGCCGAAGTGGTCATCCTCGCCGACCTCCAGGGCTGGACGCTCGAGGAGACCGCCACCTACGTCGACGCCCCCCTCGGGACCGTCAAGTCGCGCCTGCATCGGGCCCGCAAGCGGCTCGCCGAGCAGGTCGAGAAGCTGTTCGCCCCGTCCGGCGGGCTGGGGACTCCACGGCGCGAGGTCCACGCATGCTGAAACCACCCGATCGCCACGACTGCGAGGCCTTCCGCCGGCGCTACGAACGCGGCATGGACGACCCCCATCTGTCGAGCTGCGAGGACTGCCGGCGGTTCGCCGAATTCGTCGACTCGCTGGCCCGGGTCGGTTACCGCGCACCGCTCGAGGAGACGTTGCGGGCGCGGCTGCGCGGTGTTCCGGCAGCCGTGGCCCATGGCGTACGGCCGTTCCCCCGCCTGCCCGATCTCCCGATCTCCGCCGGCCTCGAGCAGAGGTTGCGCGCCATCGGGCGCCCAGCGACGTCGAGCGCGCGGCGCGCATCGCTGCCGATCTGGATCCGCAGCCCGCGCTACGCCGTCGCGGCGAGCTACCTGTTGACCCTCCTCGTCGCCGGAACGATCGGCAATCCCGCTGCCTGGGCGAGCGAGACGGCGAATCGCTTCGAGCGCGTCGGTGTCGTTCTGCACTCGGTCGAAGCGGGTGGGCGGGAGCGTGTCGACAGCCTGCGAGAGCGCGTCAGCGAGGGCTACGCCGTCGGTCGAGAGTGGATCCGTGCGTCCGGCGAGACGTTGCTCGGACGATGGCAGGAGCTCGTCGAAGCATCCGAAGAATCAGAAACCAATCCCGAAGTCGAACCCGTCCAAGACCGAGTCGACCTCGATTCGAACCCGTAAGGAGAACAACTCATGAACACCGTCGAGAATCCCACCCCCTCCGTAGCGTCACCACCGCCGCCTCCCGCGGCAGAGGGCCGAGCGAGGGACGGCAAGAACCCGATCCTGGCGGCCGTGCTGTCTCTGTTCCCCGGCATCGGCAACATCTACAACGGTCTCTATCTGCGCGGTCTCGCCTTCTTTCTCATCTGCACGGCCTGCGTCATCCTGGTGGCGGAACGGCCCGGTCCGCTCTTCGGGCTCGCCATTCCGTTCTTCTGGATCTTCAACATCGTCGACGCCTACCGGCAGGCTGCGCTCATCAACGCCGGCTATGCGCAGGACCTCGGCATCGACGAGCCGCCGAAGATCGGCAAGGCGGGCCAGGGCGGTCTGCTGGTCGGGGCGATGCTGTTCCTGATCGGTGGCTTCGCTCTGCTCGACCGATACTTCGGTCCGATCGACCTCGACTGGCTCGTCGACCTGTGGCCGCTCGTCCTGATGGCGATCGGCGCCTGGTTGATCTTCGACACCGTACGGGATCGCAAGCGCCGGAGCCTCGAAGACGAGAGCTTCGACTGAGGCCGATTCACTCCGGACGAAGGCGGGGGCGGCGTTCGGCCGCCCCCGC
>JAWVZD010000245.1:0-4656 GCA_033722395.1 Thermoanaerobaculia bacterium
ACGAACGGTACCTGGGACTCGTCGGGGGCGTGCTGCCGCGCCAGCTCCATCAGGCCCGGCACCGCTCCGAGTGCCCGCTCGTACTCGCTGTTCGACTGCTCGTCGGAGAGCTCCACCGAGTTGCCGTCGGCGAACCAGCCCACGATCTCGGCGTAGGGTCCCACGTCGTCCTCGCCGCCGCTGCCGAGCTCGCGACCGACTTCCGGCAGGTGGTCTTCGAAGACCTCGGCGATCGCCTGACCGACGAGCTGGCGCGCCACCACCTCGGCGCCCTTCTGCTCGCCTTCGTAGACCATCTCCACCTTGCCGGTGATCGCCGGCAGCAGCATGTAGAGATCGGCGACGCGCGGCATCACCCGATCGCCTGGATGTCTGAGGGCGCGCCGCTCCAGGTTCGAGGCCAGCAGCTCCATGGCGGAGATCGGCAGCCGCGCGCTCACCCCGGAGGTCTGATCGACCAGCTCGCTGTCGCGCGCCACGAAGGCGATGTGCTCGACCAGCTCCCAGGCGAGCCGGTTGAGCTCGAACAGCTCGTCGCCGCGGTCGACCCGCGCCTCCTGACGGGTGATCTCGACGCCCGACGCCACGTCGGGTGGATAGTGGGTCAGCACCTGCGACGAGATGCGGTCCTTGAGCGGTGTGATGATCGTGCCACGGTTGGTGTAGTCCTCCGGATTGGCGGAAAAGACCATCAGGATGTCGAGCGGGATGCGGATCGGAAAGCCGCGGATCTGGAGATCGCGCTCCTCGAGGATGTTGAGCAGTCCCACCTGGATGCGCGGTGCCAGGTCGGGGAGCTCGTTGACCGCGAAGATGCCACGGTTGGTACGCGGGACGATGCCGAAGTGGATGACCTCGGGGTCGGCGAAGGTGAGCTTCCGGGTGGCCGCCTTGATCGGATCGATGTCTCCCAGCAGGTCGGCGATCGAGACGTCCGGTGTCGCCAGCTTCTCGTTGTACCGTGCCGTCCGGGGCAGCCACTCGATCGGCGCACCGTCGCCTCGCGCCGCCACCAGCTCGCGACCGGAGGTCGACACCGGCGCCAGCGGGTCGTCGTTGAGCTCGCAGCCGGCGAGAACGGGGATCTCCTCGTCGAGCAGGTCGACGAGGGAGCGCAGCAGGCGCGTCTTCGCCTGGCCGCGCAGTCCGAGCAGGATGAAGTCGTGTCCGGCCAGCAGTGCGTTGACGACTGCGGGCACGACGGTGCGCTCGTAGCCGACGATGCCCGGGAAGAGGCTCTCCCCGTCTCGCAGCCGGCGGCGTAGATTGCGGCGCAGCTCCTGCTTGACGCTCTCGCTGCGGTAGCCGGAGGCTCGGAGCTCGCCCAGGGTGCGGGGTCGATCGCTCAATCGAGCGTCTCCAACCAGCGCTCGGCGTCGATGGCGGCGCGGCAGCCGGTGCCGGCAGCGGTCACCGCCTGCCGGTAGCTCGGATCGATGGCATCGCCGCAGGCGTAGACGCCCTCGACGTTGGTCTTCGAGGTAGGCTCCTCGACCTCGATGTAGCCCACCGGGTCCATGTCGAGTACCCCCTCGAACAGGTCGGTGTTCGGCTTGTGGCCGATGGCGATGAAGACGCCTTGGCAGGGATGCTCCGACTGCTCGTCGGTGCGGACGTTGCGCACTCGCACGGCGTGGACGCCGTCCTCGCGGCTGCCGAGGATCTCCTCGACCACGGTGTCCCACAGCCAGGCGATCTTGTCGTGCCGCATCGCCCGCTCCTGCATGATCTTCGAAGCCCTGAGCTCGTCCCGGCGGTGGATGACCGTTACCTTGGTGGCGAACTTGGTCAGATAGAGGGCCTCCTCCATCGCCGTGTCGCCCCCTCCGACGACGACGATCTCCTTGTCGCGGAAGAAGAAGCCGTCGCAGGTCGCGCAGGCCGACACCCCGTAACCCATCAGCTCGCTCTCGGACGGCAGCCCGAGCTGTTTGGCGCTGGCGCCGGTGGCGATGATCAGGCTGTCGGCGAGCACGGTCGCCGAGTCGCTGCGAACCTCGAACGGGCGCCGCGTCAGATCGACCGCGGTGGCGGCTTCGAATCGCACCTGAGCTCCGAAGCGCTGTGCCTGCTCGCGCATCTTGTCCATCAGCTCCGGTCCGAGGATCCCCTCCGGGAAGCCCGGGTAGTTCTCGACGTCGGTCGTGATGGTGAGCTGACCACCGGGCTGCATCCCCTCGAGCACCAGCGGCTCGAGGTCGGCGCGCGCCGCATAGAGCGCCGCCGTCAGTCCGGCCGGCCCCGAACCGAGGACGACGACACGGTGCCTTTCGGGTTGGGAGGTGGAGTCGGACATGCTTTCTGAGCTCGTGCGAACCGAGGGGACGCTGCGACGGAGGCGGTCCGCCGTGGCGCGGAGTATATCGGACGCCGGAGGGCGGCGACGGCCCTCTCCGGGTTGTAACATGGTCGCCGGCAGCGGGATTCCCGGACTCGATAGAATCCCCGCGGAGAGAGACCATCATCGCACATGGAGGAGGATTCGAATGACCCTGAGCGAGCGCCTCACCGAGGCCTTGAACGAACAGATCGGACACGAGATGGGTGCCTCGATGCAGTACATCGCCATCGCCACCTACTTCGACGGCCAGACGCTGCCGGAGCTGGCGCGCTTCTTCTACCGCCAGGCCGACGAGGAGCGCGACCACGCGATGCGCTTCGTCCAGTTCTTGCTCGACGTCGACGCGCCGGTACGCATTCCGGAGATACCGGCTCCGAAGAACGAGTTCGACTCCGCGGAGGAGGCGGTCGGCCTGTCGCTCGAGTGGGAGAAGACGGTGACGCAGCAGATCTACGACCTGGTGGAGCTCGCCGAAGGCGACGCGAACCTGATCGCGGTGCGCTTCCTGGACTGGTTCGTCAACGAGCAGCTCGAGGAGGTATCGACCATGAGCGATCTGCTCAGTCTGGTGCGCCGGGCCGGTGAGGCCGGCCTGCTGCACGTCGAGGAGTACCTGGCGCGCGAAGGGATGCCGACGGACGCCGCCGACTGAGCGGACCCGAGCTCCCTAGTTAACTCCCCGCTCGGCGGCCAGTTCGTCGAGGAGAGCGAGGACGTTGCTGGCCCCGCCGCGTCGCAGATTGTCCATCACGGCCCACAGCCAGTAGCTTCCCGGTGCCGAGGGGTCGGCTCGGACCCGGCCGAGCAGAATCTCGTCGCGCTGCGTCGAATCGATCGGGCCGAGACCTTCGGTCGGTTCGAAGGCATCGACGAACGGGCTGCGACAGAGATGTCGGGCGACCGCCGCCTCTTCGAGCTCCTCCTCGAGCTCGACCAGAAGGCTGACGGCGATGCCGTGGAAGACGGGGCTCTGGACCAACTGGAGCGTCAAATTTGGATCGGTGTGGAGCGCCTCCGTCACATCTGCGGCGATGCGGTCGCTCGACGGTCCGGGCAGGAAGTTGAACGCGAGCTGGTAACCGAAGACCGCGGCCGGCTTCTCCGACTGGAAGTTGAGTAGCGACCGCGCCTGACCGAAGAGCTCGTCCAGACCGGCCGCTCCGAAACTCGAGGCCGGCAGCAGGACGGTCGCGGCGGCGCGTCGCAACCCGACCTCGAGCAGGGGCGCCAGGAGGTGGGCGAGAGCGATGGTCGCCGGATAGGGACTCAGCAGCACGGTGTCCGGGCCAGGTCGCGCCTCCTCCAACCCTGCGACGTATATCTCACCGTCGGGGTGCTCGAGCTCGGTAGCCGCGATCACCACCTGCGGGCCGTCGTCCGGGATCATGGCGAGGGCACGATGTTGCTCGGCTGCGGTGCCGCAAAGGACGGCGATATCGAGCGCACGGCCCACCTCCTCGGTGAGACCGGCGACAAGCGTCGCCTCGTCGTCGACCTCGGTCAGGGTGCCGAGCTCGTCGACCGTGGCGGTCAACAGCTCGACCTCGAATCGAGTCTCGTCCCTCGCCGTGATCAGCTCGCGCAACTCCTTGCCGACCAGGGAGTTGGGCTCCAGCAGTCCGATCCGCATCAGACCGCCTCCTTCTCGCCGACGGTCGTAGAGTCGGTTCGCCTCCGCAGGCCGAGGCGCTCCAGGACCCAGGCGAACGGGGGCCAGCCGACGTAGACGATCGCCACGCTCAGCAGGAAGGTCGGCGGGTCGTAGAGGACGATGATCAGGCCGGCGGTGAGAGGCAGAGCCATCCGATAGCTCCAGCGCTGCCGCAGGTCGAACTGCTTGAAGCTGGGATAGCGGAAGGTCGACACCATCAGGCTGCCGACGAACAGCAGCACCAGGAGCAGCGGCAGCCGCACCAGCTCGCTGATCTGCCGCTCGTGAGAGAACAACAACAGGGCGGCGACCGAACCCGCCGCCGCCGGGGCCGGCAGGCCGACGAAGTAACGGCTGTCGATGGTGCGTGTCTGCACGTTGAAGCGCGCCAGACGGGTGGCCGTGCACACCAGGTAGAGCAGTGGGACCAACCAGGCCAGGCGCCCGTAGCCTCCCCAGGTCAGGTCGAGATAGGCCAGCAATGCCGGCGTGACCCCGAAGGTGACCACGTCGGCGAGGGCATCGAACTCGCGTCCGAAGTCGCTCTCGGTTCCGGTCAGGCGGGCGATGCGACCGTCCAGTCCGTCGAGAATGCCGGCGATGAAGATCAGGATGGCGGCGCGTGAGATCTCACCGCGCAGGGCGCTCACCACCGAGAAGAAGC
>JAWVZD010000246.1:0-4655 GCA_033722395.1 Thermoanaerobaculia bacterium
GGGGATGTCGATGAGGATGCGCAGCGCCCGCCCGACCTTGACCTCGATCCACAGCGGCGTCGAGACGTAAACCTTGGCGGTCTGGCCGGGCAGGATGTGGAACGGGACGCGCGGCTTGGCGACCACCGAGCGATCGGCGACGCGTGGTTGGAGCTGGATCTGATCGGCTTCCGCTCCGGCGGCGAAGCGCTCCACCGCTTCGAGGTCCTCGCTCATCTCCCGGATGGCCTGTCGCGACCAGGTGCTCTCCTCGGGCTCGTCGTCGTGCCGCAGATGGGCCAGCTGCCACTCGCCGTCGAGATGGAAGGTCCACAGCTCGAGCGGACCGATCCTCCAGTGCCAGCCTTCGCCGCTCGAAAGCGAGTCGGGTGTCCACCAATGCTCGTTCATCGTTCGTCCTCTTCGGTCGGGCCGCGACGATTCTGCCATGCTCGCCGGAGCCTCGGGTGGCCCCGGGGCCGCGGCCGCCCGAGTCAGGCTCCCGAGCCGCCTCCGGGGTCGCCTGCCGAGCCGCCGGCACGGGTCACCGGGTCGGGTGCAGCATGGGCGAATCCGATCGCGCCGGCCGAGGACTCGGTTTCGGTGTCGAAAAAAAGGGCCCGGCGGTGCCGGGCCCGGACCTTATCGACGTAGAGGTCGCGGCTATCTGCCGCTACCGCCGTCGTCCTCGGTCATCGCCTCTTTCGCCTCCTCGGCGCCCTCTTCCATCTCGTCCATGGCCTCCTCGGCGCCCTCCTTCATCTCTTCGGCGCCTTCCTCCATCTCGTCCATGGCCTCTTCGCCTTCGGCCTCCATGTCCTCGGCGGCCGCCTCGATGGCGTCGCCGGTCTCCTCCATCATCTCTTCGGCGCTCTCCATCGCCTCTTCGGCCTCTTCGGCGGTGTCCTCGCTGGGCGCACAGCCGGTCAACGGCAGGGCGAGCAAAGCGGTGACGGCGAACACGAGTCCTGTGAACTTGAACAGTCTGCTCATGACGGTCTCCTCCTCCAGATTTGTAGGTGGGTCGATTCTAACCCGATGTGGTCCCCTTCTCCCCGTCATCGCCTTCACCGCCCGTCAGCGGGCGGAGCGCTTCGGTCACGTTCATGCCACCGTGAATACCGAAATCGAGCGTGCGGATGGGGAACGGGATGGTCAGGTCGTTGTCGTCGAAAGCACGTTTGATGCGTCGAATTGCCTCGCTGCGCGGGGCGAGATAGTCGGTCTGTCGCCGGAACGGCACCCAGAAGCGCACCACGAAATTGATCGAGCTCGAGCCGAACTCCTCGAAGAAGAGCTCCGGCTCACGGTCCTCGACGAGACCTTCGATCTCGCCGACGGCTTCGAGAGCGACCTCCGCCGCCTTGTCGAGATCGTCGCCGTACGACACTCCCACGGCCACGTCGACGCGGCGCTCGCCGGTCGCGCTGTAGTTGATCAGGGGAGTCTCGAAGGCGTCTTTGTTGGGCACCAGGACCATCTGGCCCTGCGGCGTCAGCAACCGGGTGGTGCGGAGCGTGATCTCCCGTACCGTCCCGAAGTGGCTCTGGGTCTCGATGACATCGCCCTCGCGATAGGTGCGCCGGATCGAGATCATCGTGCCGGCGAGGAAGTTCGCCGCCAGGTTCTGGAAGGCGAAACCGATCGCCAGACCGATGACACCGGCCCCGGCGAGGAGCGAGGTCACGGTGCGGTCGAGCTTGAGCACCCCCAGGGCGATGAACAGCCCGATGGTGATCAGGGCCATCACCGTCACGCTGCCGACGAGGCGGATGACCGCGTTGCGGGTCCCGGCGCGGCGCAAAGCCTTCTGCACCAGGTTGCGCGCCAACCGGCCGATCAGCCAGAAGAGCACCAGGACGACGATCGCCACGACCAGATTCGGCAGCATGGCGATCAGCGTGTCACCCCAGCCTTCGAGCTTCTCGACGACCGGTTGGAACGCTTCGTTGACCTCGACCTGTTCCGGCATCTCGGCTGTCTCCAAGGGGTTTCCGGAAACCGTGATCCGTCCCGGAACTTTGTACCATAACAAAAGATTTGAACTGAAACAATCTGGCCGACGGGCGGATCTTCCTCCGGCAGCGAGTCGTGCCGCCGGGGTAGACTGCGACCGCCACGGCTCTCCGAACGGAGGAGATGCGATGGAATCGGCCTTTCTGGACATCGACCTGAAGACCATGCTGTCGTATCTCTTCCGCATGGGGCTCGCCTTCGGGCTCGCCCTGCCCGTCGCATGGGACCGCGAACAGGAGGGACGCACGCTCGGGCTGAGGACCTTCCCGCTGGTGGCCATGGCGAGCGCCGGCTACATCCTGGTCGCGCAGAGCGTTCTCGGCTTCGGCTCCGAGGGACAGTCGAGGATCATCCAGGGGCTGATGACCGGCATCGGCTTTCTGGGAGGCGGAGCGATCGTCAAGCAGGGGATGTCGGTAAAGGGCGCCGCCACCGCGGCGACGATCTGGAGCACCGCGGCGGTCGGCGCGGCGGTGGCCTACGCCCGCTACGAGATCGCCCTGGTTCTCACCTTGGTGAACTTCGCCGTTCTACGAACGATGGATCCTTTGAAGGACGCCGTAAACGACGACTCGGACGCCTCCGACGGCTGACGATCACGAGTCGCTCGAGCTCACCAGATCGGCGACCCGACCGACGGCGTCGGCCAGGGAGCGCTGCTCCTCCTCTGGCAGGCGCCGGAACTCGCGGTGCAACATGTCGCCCAACGGTGAGGGGGCCCGGTCCAGGAGCTCCTGCCCGGCGGCGGTAGAGCGCAGCAGGACGCGGCGGCGATCCGCCGAATCGCGTCGCCGGGTGATCAGGTCTTTTTCTTCCAGACGATCGATGACACCCACCAGGGTGCTGGTGCCGACGTGGATCCGGTCCGCCACCTCGCGGGCCGTCGAGTCGGGTTCCTCCTCGATCGCCGCCAGACAGTTGAGTTGAGTGCTGGTGACGCCGAAGTCGCTCATCAGGCGTCGCGAGGTCACGTCGAAGGCTTGGATGATCTGGCGGATCGCTTCCAGCATCTCCTCGTCCGGCGAGGTGCCAGACCGCGTCTCGGGAGCCGTTTCGCTGGATTGCATATGGAATGATTCTTATGCAAATGATGTGGTCGTTCAAGGGTGCGGAGCCGGTGTCGTACCCGCGATGCGGCTGACCGGACACGGAGGAGGGGGCTCGACAGGCCTTTCGGCTGCTCTGCCAGTTCGGCGCTGCGAGCGCCAGGCGGGCGAACGACCATGTACCGAGCTCGGTTGCGCTCGCCTTCTCCCGGCATCTCCGCCCGTGCCAGCGTGATACTCTGAGTGGCACGATCCGAGTGCGAGAGGCGGCCTGGGAGCCGGTCTCGGACGAGCTCTTCGGTCCGAGGACGTAGAGGCCCCTCCGGGGCGAGTCAGCGCGGGGTGCTCAGACGATAGCGCCCCCGGAGAGCACCCTAGCGGAGGGGAGCCAGATGGCCACCAAATCGAAGTCCGAAGCCGAGACGAGTGAAGTCGCGGACGAAACCGCGGAGAGCATCGATCAGGTACGCGACATCCTGTTCGGGGCGCAGATGCGCACCGTCGACCGCCGCCTGTCGCAGCTCGAGGACCGCCTGCAACGGGATCTCGAGGCGACCCGCAAGGAGCTGTCGAAGCAGATCACCGACCTCGACGCGCGCTCCAAGAAGCAGGGCGAGCGCCTGACCGAGAAGATCAAGTCGGAGCAGGCCAAGCGCAGCGAGGAGATCAAGGACCTCCGGGCCGACACGAAGAAGGGCTTCGGGGATCTCGAAACCAGCCTCGGGAAGCTCGACGATGCAACCGCCAAGTCGGATGCCGAGCTGCGCGATCAGATCCTCGCGTTGGGCGAGTCGCTGAAGGCCGATATCGAGGCGATGAACGAGCGCCTGACGTCGGACCTGAACAGGTACGTCGAGGAGCTCCGAGCGGAGAAGACCGACATCTCGTCGCTGGTCGAGCTCTACACCGACATGGCCCGTCGTCTCGCCGACATTCTGGAGGGCCCGCAAGGGAAGCCGAAAGGCGGGTAGGAGGCCCGGTGGCCGATCCGTCCCAGCCGATCGAATCGGACGACGCTCTCTCCGAGACCCCGGAGACGGAAGATCCGACGGCCGAGCTCGAGCGCTTGCGGGAGCTGCTCGTCGGCGAGGAGCGCCGCGATCTGGCTCGGCTCGAGCGGCGTTTCGACGACTGGGAGCTCACGCCGGAGGAGGTCGCCGAGCTGCTGCCCGACGCAGTGGCGCAGGCCACCGGCGACGACGAGCGGTTGGCGAAGGCGTTGGCGCCGACGCTCGAGGCCGGCATCGCCGAGTCGGTGCACCGCAATCCACAGCAGATCACGCAGGCGATTTATCCGATCCTCGGGCCGGCGATCCGCAAGGCGATCTCCGACACCCTGTCGGGCTTCGTCGAGACGCTCAACCGGGCCATCGAGCACAGCTTCAGCCGGCGCGGGCTCGCCTGGCGCTGGGAGGCGTGGCGTACCGGCGTGCCGTACGCCGAGATCGTCCTCAAGCGGGCCCTGGTCTACCGGGTCGAGCAGGTCTTCCTGATTCACGGCGAGACCGGCCTGCTGCTGGCGCACGCCGCGCTCGACGAGTCGAAGAGCCGCGATCCCGACCTCGTTTCCGGCATGCTGACGGCGATCCGCGACTTCGTCGCCGACTCGTTCGA
>JAWVZD010000247.1:0-4645 GCA_033722395.1 Thermoanaerobaculia bacterium
AAGCTCGGTCCAGTTGACGATAACCTGGAGCTCGTCGGCGACCTGGCCCGTGGTCGTCTTCACCAGGAAGCGCTGGCCATCAGCGCTGACCGCGTAGTCGTCGTATCCGAGTCCCTGTATGTGATCGATTTCGAAGAGCGGCTGTGGCAGCCCGACCGTTTGCTGTCCGATTTCGGTGGCGATCTCGACGGCCATGAGGCGGCCCCTGGGATTCACGAAAAAGAGCTCTCGCCCGTCGGCCCGCCATTTGGGTTGGCCGCCGCCCTGCAGGGAAACGCGGATCCGCTCACCCTCCCGGCCGAGGGGCTCCAGATAGATTTCGGCCCGGCCCGATTCCTCGGAGAGGTAGGCGAGCCACTTTCCGTCGGGAGAGATCTGGGGCTCGTCGACCGGGGAGCTCTCGCGAGCCACACCTCCGCTCACTATCGAGTCGCTCACCACGGGAGCCGTGTCCTCCTCGAGGAGGAGCTTGCGAACAGAGAGCTCATTCTCCTGCGTGCGATGCAGGAGCATGATGTGAGCGCCGTCGGGGGACCAGCTCTCCGGACCGTGTATTTCTTCGGACTCGAGGAGTACGACCTCGGAATCGCTCGGTCCGAGTCCCTTCAGACACAACGCCGCAACTTCTTCGTCGAACCGGACGTAGGCGATCGAGCGGCTGTCGGGCGACCACACCGGGTCACGCTCCGATTCTGGACTGGTGGTCAGTCGGCTAGCGACGCCACGAGACAGGTCCATGGTCCAGATGTCGAACTGTCCCTGCTCGTCCAGGATCTCGACGGCTGCGAGGCGGCCGTCGGGTGAAAGGGCGATCTGACGGTAGTCGTCGGGCGGTCCGACGAGCTCGATGAGCTTGCCCTTCCGGTCACGCCAAGCTAGCTGGTTGCCGGGCTCGGCAGTCCCTGGCCAGAAAGCGACCGTGGTCGAGGCTCCGGTTGCGAACGCTCCGAGGCCGACGAACTCATTGCTGGAGTGCACCGGCGACGCGATGGCAACGGGCTCTCCCTCCAGTTGCGCTTGCTCGGCGTCGAACGGCTGAGCGAACAGGGTTCTCTGATTCACCCAGAGCAGATGGCCGTCAGCGTATTCTCGACGCACCCATTCACTGCCGACGACGACCGCCTGTCGACGGTCGGGCTCGTCGAGAGATGCCACGTAGAGGCCTCGAAGATCCGGGTCTTCGGACCATACCGAGAAGAGGAACCGATTGCCGTCGGGCAGGAACTGCGGAAAGAAGTGGCCAAACTCAGCGCGCGACGGGTTCAGACTCGTCAGGGGACGGGGCGAGCCTCCGACGGCCGACAGGATATGGAGAGTGCCGTTCGAGCTGTAGAGAATCGTGTCCGAGTCGTTCCAGGTGGCGTGGGTGACTCGCTGCCCGAGATCGCGACCGAGATCGCGAACGGACCCGGTGTGCAGGTCGAGCACACGCAGAGCATCGCCGGAGCCGAAAAGAAGAGAGTCACCATCAGGTGACCAGACGATCGGTCCGCCTCGGTTGACGTCGTCGGTGCCACCGAGCGGAAGAGCTGCCGGAGAACTGAGAGCGCGCACGAAGAGCATCGATTCGGTGTCGCCTTCCGGGTTTTCTCGGGATGCCCTGAAGACGACGCGATCACCCGCGGGCGAGGGAACGGGCGAATGGTCGTTGGTATCGATCGACCACCCCTCTGGGGCTGTGGCGGAGAAACGAACTGGTTGCGGTCGCTGTGCGGGTCCCGTGGGTCGGGTCAACAGTGCGGCGGCGACGATTCCGAACGCGACGAGCGCCGCGGCGGAGGCGAGCCAGAGCGGCCGAGGAAGCCACGAGTCCTCTGCTGCGCCGGCTTCATCGGCTCCGGTCTCGGGTGCACGGACCTCGGGAGTCTTGCCCGTCATGAGGTCCTGCAGCACCAGGCGGGCCGAACCGATGTCGGGCAAGCGTTGGCTGGGATCCTTCCGCAGGCAACGCACCAGCAGGCGCTCGAGCTCCGCAGGTGTGGCGGCCGGAAGGAGATCCGGATCGGGCTCCTTGGTGACTACGGAGGCGATGACATCGGTGACGGTCTCGCCGCCGAAGAGCCTTCGCGCGGTCAGTATCTCCCAGAGCAGGACGCCGAATGCCCAGACGTCGGCCCTCCGGTCGACCGGCTTGCCCCTCGCTTGCTCGGGGCTCATGTAGGCGGCGGTGCCGAGGATGATGCCGGCCTCCGTCATCTGGGCGGTCAAGGTGGGCGATACGGACAGGTTGGTTGGGCTTTGTTCGGTCGAGGAAGTCTCGGCGGCATCGAGGGCCTTGGCGAGGCCGAAGTCGAGCACTTTGACCTGCCCGGCGGGAGTCACCTTGACGTTCGCCGGTTTCAGGTCGCGATGGACGATCCCTCTCTCGTGGGCGGCCTCGAACGCTTGGGCGATCTGATGGGCCATCGATATCGCTTCGTCGAGCTCCATCGGCCCCTGCGCGAGGCGCTCCGCGAGATCGAGGCCCTCGACGAGCTCCATGACGAGAAAGTGGGTCTCGCCGTCCTGCTCCACCTGGTAGATGCCGGCGATGTGGGGATGATTGAGCGAGGCCAGGAGCTTTGCCTCTCGCTCGAAGCGGGCGAGCCGCTCCGGATCGCGGGCCAGCTCCTCGGGCAGGACCTTGATGGCGACCTCGCGCCCGAGCTTCGTGTCCTCGGCGCGATAGACCTCGCCCATACCGCCCTCGCCCAGCTTGGCGGTGATCTCGAAATGGGCCAGCTTGGTGCCTATCAAGTCGGAAGATTCTATCCGTTGGAGCCCCGCGGGGAGGTCGTGGGGAGGCTTTGCCGCACTCGCGCCAGGCGTTCGCTCTCGCGCCGGCAGCGGCTCCGGAGCGACGCGAGCGACGGATCGCCGGGGGCGCCGAGGTGCGTGCGGGCGCGCCACGCCTCGGCGCGCCCATCGTCCGCCGACGTCTCCTCGGAGGCCGCGGCCGCCTCGCGGTAGGCGTCGCGGAACGGCGCTCCCTCGCGCACGCGCTCGATGACCACGTCGGTAGCTCCGGTCGAGGGCTCGAGGGCCTCCCGGCAGCGCTCGGCGTCGACCTCGAGGGAGTCGAGGACGTGGCCCATGGCGGTCAGCATGTCGACCAGGCTCCGCATGCCGGCGAGGAACGGCTCCTTGGTGAGCTGGAGATCGCGGTGGTAGCCGGCGCTGAGCCCGCCGTAGATCGCTCCCACCTCCGCCTGGCGGCTCCTGGTCCGCGCCGCGCCGGCACGGACGAGCTCCAAGACGTCGGGGTTCCTCTTCTGCGGCATGATGCTCGACCCGGTGGTGACCTCGGTCGAGAGCCGGACGAAGCCGAGCTCCTCGCTCGAATAGCGGATCAGATCGGCGGCGAGCCGGGCGAGATCGGTGGCGGTCGCGGCGGCGGCGCCCAAGGCCAGGTACTCGCTCTTGCCGCGGTCGTTCTGGACCGCCAGAGTGTTCTCCTGCGGGCGCTCGAAGCCGAGGAGGTCGGAGACCATCTGGCGGTCGAGAGGGAGGCCGACTCCGAAGCCGGAGGCGGAGCCGAGGGGGGAGCGGTTCAGGTGCCCGAAGGCGGTCCACAGCCAGGCGAGATCGTCGAGCAGGTTGTCGGCCCAGGCCGCGAAGTGGTGCCCCAGGGTGGTGGGCATCGCCTGGCGGGTGTGGGTGTAGCCGGGGACGGTGGTTTCGGCGTGCGCTTCGGCCAGGCCGAGGAGGCTCTCGACGACGGCGAGCACGCCGGCGACCTGCTCGACGATCACCTGGCGGCCCCACAGGCGCAGGGCGGCGATCACCTGGTCGTTGCGGCTGCGGCCGGTGTGGATCTTGCGGCCGGCCTCGCCGAGGCGCTCTGTCAGCCGGTTCTCGATCGCGGTATGGCCGTCCTCGTCCTCCGGCTCGATGACGAAGCGGCCGGCGAGGGCCTCGTGGCGGATTGCCTCGAGCTCGGTGCGGATGGCGCCGAGCTCGTCGGTGTCCAGGATCCCGATCGACTCGAGCATCGCGGCATGAGCGGCGGACGCCAGGCAGTCCCACGGCACGAGGTCGAGGTCGAGCTCGGGGTCGCGGTCGACGGTGAGGCGCAGGACCGCCGCGTCGATCCCCTCGCCCCGGTCCCACAGGCGGGTCACGGTTCGGCCTCCGAGCCCGACTCTCCGGCGGTGCTCGGCCCGTGCGGAGGATCGGCGTCCGGAGAATCGGTGTCCGGGGGATCGGCGTCCGGGGGATCGGCCTCCGCGGGCGCGGCGCTTTCGGGTGCGCTGTCTTCGGAGCGCTCCGTTTCTTCATGGGCGTGCCGCACGATCAGCTTGTGGGCCTGGAGCCTCAGGGCGTTGATGCGGATGAAGCCGCGGGCGTCGGTCTGGTCGTAGCCGCCCTCGACGTCCATCGACGAGAGCTCGCGGTCGTAGAGCGAGCTCGGCGACTCGCGCCCCTGGATGGAGACGCCGCCCTTGTAGAGCTCGAGGCGGACGCGCCCGTCGATCAGCTCCTCCGACTGCGCGAAAGCGGCGCGGACGAAGTCCATCTCGGGGCTGAACCAGAAGCCGTTGTAGATGAGCTCGGTGAACTTGGGCGACAGGCTGTCGCGCAGGCGGAGCACCTCGCGGTCCATGGCGATCCCCTCGAGATCGCGCAGAGCGGCGTGGAGGATGGTGCCGCCCGGGGTCTCGTAGAC
>JAWVZD010000248.1:0-4644 GCA_033722395.1 Thermoanaerobaculia bacterium
CCCAGGCTGACCAGGGCCTCGACCAGGTCGTCGTCGGTCGACGACGGCGGCTCGACCTCGAGCTCGGCGGCCAGCTCCTGCACCTTGTCACGCAGCTCGACCACCATCCGTTCGGCGGTCTTCTTGCCGACACCGGGGGTCCGCGTCAGGAGCGCGATGTCGCCGGCGGCGAGCGCCGTCAGGAGCTCGTCGGGCGACATGCCGGAGAGGATCACCCGAGCCAGCTTGGGCCCGATGCCACCGACCGCGATGAGGTGATCGAAGAGCAGTCGCTCCCGCTCGGTCCAAAAGCCGTAGAGGGTCAGCGAGTCGTCGCGCAGGTGGGTGCGGATGTGGAGACCGACCGGCTCGTCGGCCGGTGCGCGCTCGAGCTCGTAGTAGGTCGAGAGCGGGATCAGAACCTCGTAGCCGACCCCGCGGACGTCGAGCAGGAGGACCTCCGGCGTGCTCTTGCGGATCCGCCCCTCGAGGTAGCCGATCATCGCCCGGGCACCGATCGGCTGGTGCCTATCCCTCCAGGCCGAGGTTCTCGATCAGTCCGGGATCGTAAGAGACCTCGAGCTCCTCGCGCCGCTCGCGCAGCAGGGAGGCCAGAAGCCCGTTGAGCTGCTCCGCCGCCAGCTGCTCGCGGATCGACTCGCGGCGCTCGGCGAGCTCGGCCGGGTCGAACCGATGGCGCTCGACGACCTCGAAGAGGACCGCCGCACCGCCGACGACGGTGGGTTGGCCGACCTCACCTTCGTCGAGGGTCAGGGCTGCGGCCTGGATCTCGGGCGCGCTGCCCAGGCTGCCGCCGACCGAGCCGCCGCGTGCGAACTCGGGACTCTCCTCGACCTCGACATCCAGAGCCTCGGCGACCGCCTCGAGGCTCCCCCCGTCGGCGATATCCTGGCGTACCTCCTCCAGCCGTTCGAGCGCGAGCTCCTCGGCCCGTGAGGCGACGAGCGCGGCGCGCACCTCTTCCCGCACCTCGTCGAGCTCCGGCAGGCGGGGCGGGACGACCTCGCGCAGTCGGAGAATCGCCCAGCCGGCGCCGATACGCACCGGATCGGAGACGGCGCCCTCCTCGAGCGAAAAGGCGGCCGCCGAGAACGGCGTTGCTCGGCCGATGCCGGGGACGTTGTCGTTACGCCCGAACGGGTCGGTGCTCTCGAAGGTGAGGGTCGGATCCTCGACGGCCAGGCCCTGGAGTGTGGCCTCTGTCGTTCCGCCCCGCTCGAGGCTGTCGGCGAGCTCGGCGGCGCGCGCCTCGGCGGCCTCGCGGGCGCGCTCGGCCAGCACTCGACGGCGCACGGCGTCCTTCATCTCGTCGAATGCGGGAACCCCGGCGGGGGTCTGCTCTACGACCTCGATGAGGTGATAGCCGAAGGTGCTACGCACCGGGCCGACGACCTCGCCGGGCTCGGCATCGAAAGCGGCCTGCTCGACCTCTTCGAGAATCTGACCGCGGCCGAAGAAGCCCAGGTCGCCGCCTTGGGGAGCGCTCACCGGATCCTCCGACAGCTCGACGGCGAGCTCGGCGAAGCTCTCGCCGGCGGCGAGACGCTCCTGGATCGCCGCGACGGCCTGCTGCGCCTCCTCGTCGGAGCGCTCGTCGTTCACCTGGATCAGGATCTGCCGCGCCCGGACCTGCTCCTCGGTGGTGTAGTCGTCGAGGTTGGCGCGGTAGTACTCTTGAAGCTCCTCGTCGGTGATCTCGAGGTCGCGCCGGATGGCGTCGACGTCGACCACCAGGTAGTCGACAGCGCGTCGCTCGGGCAGCCGGAAGGCCTCGGGGTCGGCCTCGAAGAACGAGGCCACCTCTTCGTCGGTCGGACTCACCCGGTCCTGGAACCGGCTCGCCGGTAGTCGGACGTAACGGATCTTGGCGCGCTCCGCCTGGGCGCGGTAGGCGGCTTCGATCTCGGAGTCGGTGACGACGATGTTCTCGGCCAGGATCTGGTTGATCTTCGACAGCAGGAGCTGTTGACGGAACTCGCTCTCGAACGCCTCGGGTGTGCCATAGCCGAGCTGACGCACGACGCGTCGGTACAGCTCGGCGCCGATGAAGCGTCCTTGGTCGTCCTGGAAGACGGGCAGCTCGAGCAGCTCGCGCTGCAGCTCGGCGTCGCTGACCATCAGGCCCATCCGCTTCGCCTCGGCGAGCATCAGGCGCTGCTGCACCAGCTGCTCGAGGACCTGCAGCGGCAGCTGTAGCTGGCGCGCCAGCTCGGGTGTGAACTGGGCGCCGTAGGCGTCGCGGTAAGCCTCCTCGGCCTGCCGGTAGGCGCGCTGCAGCTCACCGTAGGAGATCGCCTCGCCGCCGACGGTGGCGGCCGACTCGGTCGGCGCTCCGGTGGCGCCGACACCGCGGTACTCCACCGCCATGAAGAGGATGAAGACCAGGATGACGAGCCAGAGAACCCAGCTCAGATACTTCAGATTGTCGCGAAAAACTTTGAGCATGAACCACCCCTGAGCTTCCGCCGAGCGGAGCGAGAGCAGAGACTCTACCAGCAGGCTCCGGGGCGGGCAACTGTCAGCCGCAGCAAGAACTTACGCTCACTGCGACGACCCGCCGCTGTGCTATATTCTCGTTCCTTCGCTAAGAGGGTGACTGTGTCTCGATCCGCCAAATCGCCTCGTGAGCGGTCGCAATCGGTTCGTCGCGACTGGTACAGCCTGTCGCTCGACACCGTGCGCGGCTGGGGGATCTTCCTTTCCGTGCTGGCGCTGCTGGCGGTCGCTTTCACGGGGTATCGCGTCATGCAGCACCTGTCGCTCGAGCGCCAGGCGATGATCGTCATCGACGAGGCGGAGTTTCTGCTCACCCGTGTGCAGACCGAAGCGGGTGGCGGTCCGGCCAGTTCGAGCTACAACGAGGCCTGGCAGAACCTTCAGCAGGCCCGGCGCCAGGTGGCGGTCGGGGACTACCAGCAGGCGTTGATCTCGGCGCGCTGGAGTCGGAACCTGTTCTCGTCCATTCTCGACGACCTGCGCAACAAGGCGCCTTCCGGGGAGGCGCAGTTCGTCGGCGTGCAGGGCAGCGTCGAGTTCCGTCGCGGCGACGGACCTTGGCAGGTGGCGCGCAGTCGCATCGTGCTGCGCTCGGGAGATTACGTCAAGACCGGTGGCAACGGCTCGGCGGAGGTCGAGTTCTCGGACGGAACGAGCTTTCGCGTGCGCCCCGACACCGTCGTGTTGATCAGTCGCCGCCGCACCGAGAGCGGCGCCCCGACCGAGGAGTCGGTGACGCTGGAGTACGGTTGGCTGAACCTCGACACCACGGTGCGCGGCAGTCGCGTGCGCACTCCCGAGGCGGAGGCGCGGGTCGCGGAGAGCTCCCGCGTCGAGCTGACCTACGACCGCGACCGGCGCACCAGCCGCTTCGCCTCCTACCAAGGCGAGATGGAGGTCCGCTCGCGTGTCGGCACGATCCGCCGGGTCGGCACCATGGAGCAGGTGACCATGACGACGGCCGGCATGGGGGCCACGGTCAATCTGCCGGCGTCGCCGCAACCGCTGTGGCCGGAGGCCGAGGCCGAGATCCCGCTTGCCGAGGAGCAGGTCGTGCTGCGCTGGGGCGAGGTGCGCGAGGCGACACGCTACGCCCTGCAGATCAGCCGCGACGGCTTCTTCGTCGACAACGTCATCGACGTCGAGGACCGTCTCGACAACCGCGCCACCGTCGGTCTGTTGCAGGAGGGTCGGTTCCTCTGGCGGGTGGCGGCCTTCAACCGGTCGGGCTACAAGGGACCGTGGAGCGAGCCGCAACCGTTCGCGGTGGTGCAACCGACCGAGGCGATCGCAACGGCGCGCCGCACGGGCGGCTGATCGGGGAAGCGGGGAAAGCGCGACGTGTTCTCGTATCTGGCGCGGCTCTTCTCGAGCGATCTGGCGATCGATCTCGGCACCGCCAATACGCTGGTCTTCCTGCGCGGCAAGGGGATCGTGGTGCAGGAGCCTTCGGTGGTGGTGGTCAACAAGCTGACCAACCGTATCGAGGCGGTGGGCTCCGAGGCCAAGGAGATGCTCGGCCGCACTCCCGGCAACATCGAGTCGATCCGACCGATGAAGGACGGCGTGATCGCCGACTTCGAGGTCACCGAGCGCATGCTCGAGCACCTCATTCGCAAGGCGCACGGCCGCAAGATGTACTACCGGGTGGTGATCGGTGTGCCGTCCGAGATCACACAGGTGGAGAAGCGCGCCGTCAAGGACTCGGCCCAGAAGGCGGGCGCTTCACAGGTCTTCCTGGTCGAGCAGGCGATGATGGCCGCGATCGGTGCGGGGCTGCCGATCACCGAGCCGTCCGGCAACATGATCGTCGACATCGGCGGCGGCACTACCGACGTGGCGGTGATCTCGCTCTCCGGCACGGTCTACAGCCGCTCGGTGCGGATCGCCGGCAACGAGATGGACGATGCCGTGGTGCAGCACCTGAAGCGCAAGTACAACCTGCTGATCGGAGAGCGCACCGCCGAGCAGATCAAGATCGAGATCGGCTCGGCCTATCCACTGCCGGAGCCTCGCGAGATGGAGATCAAGGGCCGCGATCTGGTCGAGGGCGTGCCCAAGAACATCACCATCACCGACGAGGAGATCCGCGACGCGTTGTCGGAGCCGGTGGCGACGATCACCGAGGCGGTCCGCATGGCGCTGGAG
>JAWVZD010000249.1:0-4642 GCA_033722395.1 Thermoanaerobaculia bacterium
CGCCAGTCGGGGCCCTTCTCCGGCATCCTCGTGCTTGAAGAAGGCATACGCTTCCTCCCACGGTTGACGGGCGATCCGCTCCGCCCACGCTTCGACCTCGCGGCGCGAGTAGTCGTCTCGACGGAGCCGTAGGTAGCCCCAGTCGCCGGTGGTCGGAATCTCGTCCCAGCGCCGCTCGTCGGTCTCGGCGATGCACAGCGTCGCCCCGCGGTGCTGGCGCAGAAGATCGTAGACCGCCTCGTCGAACCAGGAGTCGTGGCGGAACTCGAAGGCGGCGCGGCAGCGCGGCGGCAGGAGATCGAGAAAGTCCGTCAGGCGTTCGTCGTCTCGCGCGAAGTTCGGCGGTAGTTGAAACAACAGCGCGCCGAGGCGCTCACCGAGCGTCTGAACCGTCTCCAATAGATAGCGCAGCTCCTCCTCGCACTCGCGCAGGCGTTTGAAATGGGTGATCCGGCGAGACACCTTGAGGGCGAAACGAAACGATTCGGGGACCTCGTCGGCCCAGCGCGCCAGCTCGCTCTCTTTCGGCATGCGGTAGAAGGTGTTGTTGATCTCCACCGCCGGGAGCCGGCTGGCGTAGTACGACAGCATCTCGCCGTCGGCCAGGTCGTCGGGATAGAAGCTCCCCTTCCAGGCCTTGTACGAGTAGCCGCTGGTGCCGGTCGAGAGACGCATCGTTCAAGTGGTGAATTCACGCATGGCGCACCAGCCGATCGCCGTAGAGCCGTCGGGTGTTCTCGACGACCGCCGCTTCGACCTCTTCCTCGGCGAGTCCCTTCAGCTCGGCGATGGCGCCGAGCGAGACCCGGACGTTCGCCGGCTCGTTGCGTTCCTGTGGATCCGCCCCGAGGACGGGGCTGTCGGTCTCGACGAGCAGGCTCTCGAGCGGCAGGCGGCGGACCAGCTTCTGCTTCTGTCGCGAGCGCACGATCGACGGCGGTACCGAGAAGAAGTACCCGGCCTCGACCGCCGGCTGCGCCTTGGCCGCTCGGCCGTCGAAGGCGTGCAACTGCACCCTCCGGGCGTCGAGCTCGAGCAGCATCTCGATGGTCTGGCGGCCGGCCGACCGGGAATGGACGTTGAGCGGTAGGTCGAGCTCGTCGGCGAGCTCGACGAAACGAGCGAAGATGTCGCGCTGGACCTCCCGCTCGGCCTCCTGCTCGACCTTCCAGTAGTCGAGTCCCACCTCGCCGATGCCGACCAACCGATGCCGCTCGCGGCGCGCCAAGGAGGCGATCGCCTCCCCTTGCTCCGGATCGAGAACGGTCGGAAAGAGCCCCGCCGTCGGTCGGAGCTCGGGATGGCGCTCCGCCAGCTCGAGGTTGCGCTCCACCTCGCGCAAGGTCTCCGCCACGACGATCACCGCGCCCACCCCCGCCGCGCGGGCCCTCTCGAGGACCTCTTCACGATCGTCGTCGAAGACCGGATCGCCGAGATGCGTATGGGTGTCCGTGAGCATGACGCCGAGCCCGCGGGGCGGGACTCGATGGTACTACGGGTCGGCGGTGGGGGTCGGGGGGTGGGGCTCTCGGTCAAGGATCCGAGGCTCGAGACCGCGAGCCGCGATTCACGACCGACGGGGTGCTACGTCAACGAGAAGCTGATCGTGAAGGTGAAGTAGACCGGCACGGGCTGGCCGTTCTGGCGCGCCGGCTCGTAGCGCCACGACAGGACGGCGTCGGCGGCCGACTTGTCCAATCCCATCGGCAGGCCTTTGAGAACCTTGACGTTCTGCACGTTGCCTTCCGCATCGACCACCGCTTCCAGGATGACGACGCCCTGCACTCCGGCACGGCGCGCCTCCTCGGTGTAGAGCGGCTGCGGAGCGTAGAGCTTGACCGGCGGCGCGATATCGCCGGTGAGCGGCAGCGCCCCGGCTCGACCGTCGCTCGGCGGTGCGTCCGGCAGACCGACGATGCCGTCGATATCGAGTAGTTCGTCGGTCACCGGCGCCTCGATCTCCGCCACCACGATCGGCTCGGGCTCGTCCGGCGTCGGATCGGGGATCGGGATCTTCTTCTTCGCCGTCTTCGGCTTCGGCTGTTCGACCTGCGGTCGTGGCGCCGGTGGCTCGAAACGCACCTGTTTGACCACGTAATGGGCCCTCTCGGAACCCACCCGCTGCGGCTCCTCCCCCACTTCCGGGAATACGATGGCGAAGAGGAGCAGGTGCAGCGCCACCGCGACTCCCACCCCGATGCGAAGCGGACGCCGGGAGCTCTCCTCCTCCTCGAGAAGAAAGGAGGGCAGGCCACCGCCCAGGTGCTTCAGGCGCTTTCGGCTGCCGCCCTCCAGGGCGGCGTTCAGTGTCTCGCTCTTGAACATGGTCGGTCTCGAACGGCTCGTGGCTGCGAACTCTACGGCGAGGCCATCGCTCCCCGCCTCAGCCGTAGATACGCTCGGCGAGCGCTGCGAGTTTCGTGCCAGGAAGCGGCCCGGAGCCGGTTCCCTCTGCTACGATCTGCCGAAACGCCGTCGCCCCTCACCTGATGAAAACAACTCGCATCACGCCGAAATTTCTCCTCGCCTTGGGGCTGGCCGTCATGCCCCAGGCACCGGCCGCGAGCGATACCGCCACCCAGACCGTCCGGCCCGGCTCGGTGGTGCGCTGGCCGGGTGAGGGAATCGAGTCCTGCCACCTCGACGAGCGGCAGTGGAAGCCGATCGACGGGGCGTGCTGGTATCCGGTCGATCTCCTGGCCAACGGATCGATCCAGATCGAGCGTCGCAGGATGGGAGGTCGCGAGAGCCGTGCGCTCCAGGTCGCCGACTATCCGTACGACGTCCAGCACCTGACGATCGAGGACGAGTCGCGCGTCCACCTCTCGGCCGACGATCTGGCACGCGTCGAGCGCGAGAGCGCGCGCATCCGGCCCTTGTGGTCTCTCGGCGGAGCCCCCGACTTCGCTCTGCCGCTCGGGCCACCGCTCGCCGCCCTACCCGAGGGCGGCCGCTTCGGCGCCCGACGCGTCATCAACGGCGAACCGCGGAGCCCCCATACCGGCGCCGACTACGCCGCTGCGACCGGCACCCCGGTCCTGGCGGTGGCCGCCGGACGAGTCGCCCTCGCCGAGGAGCACTTCTTCGCCGGCAACAGCGTCTTCCTCGACCACGGAGACGGCCTGATCAGCATGTACTTCCACCTCTCCGACATCGCCGTCGAGCCGGGACAACGAGTCGAGCGCGGCGACCCGCTCGGCCGCGTCGGTGCGACCGGAAGGGCGACCGGCCCGCATCTGCACTTCGGTCTCCGCTGGCACGGAGCCCGCGTCGATCCCGCCCTGCTCATGCAGCCGCCCGACGCGTTGCCGGCGATCCAATGAGCGATCTCGTCCGCTGCCCGTGGGCCGCCTCGGGCGGCCCCGAGATGCTCGCCTATCACGACCGGGAGTGGGGCGTGCCGGTCTACGACGACGTGCGCCTGTTCGAGATGCTGCTGCTCGAGGGAGCCCAGGCCGGCCTCTCCTGGTCGACCGTCCTGGCCCGCCGGGAGGGCTACCGGCGCGCCTTCGCCGGCTTCGATCCTCACGCCGTGGCCGGCTTCGACGACACCGACCGCGAGCGCTTGCTGGCCGATGCCGGCATCGTCCGCAACCGCGCCAAGATCGACTCCGCGATCGCCAATGCAAGGGCCTTTCTGGCCGTGCGGGAGGAGCACGGCTCGTTCGCCCACTTCGCCTGGGAGGCGGTCGGCGGCGAGCCGCGCCGCAACCGCTTCCACCGCCAAGAGGAGGTGCCGGCGCAGACCGAGACCTCGCGCCGCCTCTCCCGCCTCCTCCGCCATCACGGCTTCAGCTTCGTCGGACCGACGATCGTCTATGCCTTCATGCAAGCGGTCGGCATGGTCGACGACCACCTCGTCGACTGTTTTCGCCACGGCCGGCTCTAGCCCCCGGCCAGCGCGGCGCCGCCTCGGTAACGCACCGATCGGCGACCCCCTCGGGGCTCGACTCAGAACCAGTACGAGGCGTGCACCAGCAGACTGTCGCTCACCCACCGCGTCGAGCGCACGAGATGCGGCGGCCGCGGCTCGACAGGCGTCTGTTCGAACTGCGGCAGGCCGAACGACCAGTCGGTCACGGAGAGATCGACCGGCTGACGGTCGAAGGTCTGCAAGGTGATCACCACCCCGTCGGCCGGCAGGTTCTCGATCACCAGCACCACCGGACCCTCGGCCGGATCGACCTCGACCAGCCGCCCGTGCAGTCCGATGGCACGCAGCGTGGCGAGCGACGCATCGGGCGCCACCAGGAGAAACGGCGCACCCCGCGGCGAGTCGACACGCACCGACAGGTGACGGACGTTCCGGTCGAAGACATCTCCCACCAGTTCGGCCCGCGGCGGCTCCAGGTCGACCAGCGGCGCCGCCGCGACCAGCCGGCGGGCGTCCGCCGGCGTCGACAAGAAAGCCGGTGGCGGCTCGGGCCGTGCGGACGCCGGCAGCACCTGTGCCGTCCACTCGTTCACCGTCTCGTCGTGGCTCACCCAGAAGGCCTGTCGATCGTCGCTGTCGAAAGCGTAGAGGAGCGAGGTCGGTGCCGGGGTGACCGCTGTCGGCCGCGCCTCGGACGCCGTCCACAGAAAGAGCGCGAGACCGGCCACCAGCAACGCCGCGGCCGGCCAGACGCGCTCGCCGACGAGC
>JAWVZD010000250.1:0-4620 GCA_033722395.1 Thermoanaerobaculia bacterium
CCCATCCGGCGAGCGACGGCACGCCGAGCCCCACCGACCGGGCCGAGTCCTGGCCCGAGCTCGCCTATGTCATCATTCCGTTGGAAGGAGGCGCGGCGGGGCGCGCGCGTGCTTGGCGTTTCTCCGCCTCCGGTGAGCCGATCGAGGAGGAGATCCGGGCCGCCGAGCCGACTCCGCGCTCTCCGAGAAGCGAGTCGCCGTGACGAGCCCTCTCACATCTGCCGAGATCAGACGCTACGGACGCCATCTGGTCATCCCCGAGGTCGGCCGCGAGGGCCAGGAGCGGCTCAAGGCGGCGCGCGTCCTCGTGGTCGGAGCGGGTGGCTTGGGTTCGCCGGCGGCGCTCTATCTCGCCGCCGCCGGCATCGGCACCCTCGGCCTGGTCGACTTCGACCGCGTCGACGAGTCGAACCTGCAGCGCCAGAACCTCTACGGCCAGGAGGACGTCGGTCGGCCCAAGCTCGAGACCGCGGTCGAGCGCCTCGGCGAAATCAATCCGCTGATCTCCCTGGTGCGGCACGACGACAGGCTCACCAGCGACAACGCGCTCGACATCGTCGCCGACTACGACATCGTCGTCGACGGCTCGGATAACTTCCCGACGCGCTACCTGGTCAACGACGCCTGTGTGCTGGCCGGCAAGCCGGACGTCTACGGCGCGATCCATCGTTTCGAAGGGCAGGTGGCCGTCTTCTGGGGCGCCGAGGGACCCTGCTACCGGTGCCTCTTCCCCGAGCCGCCGCCGCCCGGCCTGGTGCCTTCGTGCGCGGAGGCCGGAGTGCTCGGGGTGCTGCCGGGCATCATCGGCTCGCTGCAGGCGAACGAGGCGATCAAGCTCGCCCTGGGGGTCGGCGAGTCGCTGGTGGGGCGACTGCTGGTCTTCGACGCCCTAGGGGTGGAGATGCGCCAGCTCGGGCTCGACAAGAGCGACGACTGTCCGGTCTGCGGCCCGCGGCCGACGCTGACCGAGCTGATCGACTACGAGCGCTTCTGCGGCCTGGGTGACTCCCGCGGCCGCGACTCGGAGGCCGCGGAACCCGGCGGAGAGGAGACGGAGATGGAGGTGGAGTTCGACATTTCGGCGGAGGAGCTCGACGAGTGGCGCCGCAGCGGTCGTGAGCACCGGCTCGTCGACGTACGCACCGATCAGGAGATCGCCATCGCCAAGATCGAGGGCGCCGAGCACATCCCGCTCGCCGAGCTGCCGCAACGCCTCGACGAGCTCGATCCGGAGGCCGATCTGGTGGTGCACTGCCACCACGGCCCGCGCTCGATACAGGCGGTCTCGTTCCTGCGCCGCAAAGGCTTCTCGCGCGCCCGTAACCTGGCGGGCGGCATCGACGCCTGGAGCGCCGAGATCGACCCGACGGTGCCGCAGTACTGATCGGGGTCTCCGGTGCGATCGCCCGGCCCCCGACCGGGCCGGCGACCGGGGCCTCCCAAACCGATGGCTTGGCGCGGATGGCTCTTCATTGGCGACCGTTGTGGCGGACGGCCAGCAGCCTCTTGCTGGTCGCCGCTCTGCTGACCCTGGTCGTCGCCTTCGCCTGGTTCACCCGCAACCCCGAGGCCCCGGCGGTCGACCGGGCGACCGAATGGCCCTGGATCGGAAAGTGGATCGGCCGCTTGCAGGATCAGTGGCGCCCGCCGCCGATCCCCGCCGACCGCTCCGCCGCGGCCGCGAGCGAACCGGCGGTGGTGATCCGCTACTACCCGGCCCATCCACCACCGCCGCGGGACTACGTCTGGATCGCCGGCGGCACCGCGCTGCGGGCCGAGCCGTCGGTCGAGGCGGCTCCCGTCCTCACCATCGACGAGACGACCAACCTCTTTGTCCACGAGCGCCGCGGCGACTGGGTCAAGGTGCATCGCGGGGCGGTCGAGGGGTGGGTGATGGCGCCTCCAGGAGCCGGTGTCGCGGGGCCGCGGAGCGACCGTCCCGAGCCGGTGCTGCCGCTTCCCGGTCGGGCCTCCGACGCGGCCGATCTGCGCCGCTCGCTGGAGATCTTCTCGAGCCCGCCGCGGCTCGGCCGGCTCGATCCGTATCTGCTCTACACCGACCTCGCTGCGAAGGGGGTCGGTCCGTTTTGCCGCGAGTTGGTAGCGCAGGCCGAGGAGCGCTGGACGGCGCGCTACGGCGTCGCTCCGGTCGGGCAGGCGGAGGAGGCGATCCTCATCTTCGCCGACCGGGAGGGCTATGAGGATTTCGCCGAACTGGCCGAGGGCGGTCCGCTGCCACCGGGAACGACCGGTCACGCGGCCCGAGGGTTGGTGGCCACCTTCGCGGGAGAGCGCTCGCCGGCCGAGATCTGCCGTTCTCTGCTGCACGAGATCGCCCACCTTCTCGAGCGGCGCTCTCTGGGGCCGGCCCTGCCGCCGTGGCTCGGTGAGGGCCTGGCGCGCGACTTCACCGATCACCTGCTCGACGACGGTGTCGACGTCGCTCGGGTGGCGGCGGCGGTACGGGGCGGCACGGCGCCCGGCTTCGAGCGCCTGACCGGGTTGGACCACGAGGCCTTCCACGGCGCCGGCCGAACGCTCCACTACGACCTGAGCCAGCTCTGGATCGGCTATCTGCTCGGCGACGCCGAGCTCGAGGACGGCTTCCGCTACTTCCTCGACTATCTTTCGCGGGGTGGACCCTGGGCGGACCACCTCGGACCGGACGACTTTCCGCGTGTCCGAGCCACGCCGACCCTGAGCGACGACCTGCTGCACTTTTTGGCTCGCGACGGGTTGGCTCGCGACGGGCTCGACCGCGAACGGGAGCGGCTCGAAGCCGGTTTCAGGGCGTGGCTGTGGGCACGGGGAGGGGGGTGAGCGGCTCTTCTTCCCGCCACTCGGCCTCGCCGTCCGCGTACTGCTCACGCTTCCAGATCGGCACCTCGCGCTTGAGCCGCTCGAGCGCCTCGCGGCTCGCCCGGTAGGCGGCGTCGCGGTGCGGCGAGGCGACGGCGATGACGACGCTCGTCTCGCCGGCGGTCACCGTTCCCAACCGATGGACGATATCGACCGCGAGGTCGTCGCCGCCGGTCTCGAGCTGGCGCACGATGCGGCCGAGCGCCTCGAGCGCCATCGGGCGGTAGGCGTCGTAGTCGAGCCGGGTGACGGCACGGCCGTGGTGGCTGGCGCGCACCGTCCCCTCGAAGACCAGCACGGCGCCGCGGCTGCGCGACTTGACCCTCCGGACGACGCCGGCGACGTCGATCGCCTCGTCGGTGAGGGCTCCGGCTCCGCCCTCGTCCTCGCCGCCGGAGACCGGCGGCAGGAGCGCCACCTCGGCACCCTCGTAGAGCCGCTCCGAGTCGCCGCTCATCTTGCCGTCGATCGCCACCGCCAAGCGGTCCCAGTAGGAGGCGAGCTCGGGATAGCTCCGCTCCAAGAGCCGGCGCAGGTCGGCCAGCCGGGCGTCGTCGTCGAGCTCGATCTCCTGCTCGGTGCCGCCGAGGATCTCGCGCACGCCGGCGAAGGCCAAGAGGCGGATCTTCATCGTCGAGCTTTCCTGGTCCGTGAACTCTTCGTTCGAAGCGATCGTTGCCCGTCCGGGAGATCCCGCCGCTGTCGGAACCCCCTTCGATCGAAGATGGTAGCACCGCAGGCTCTATAATCGCGGCGACCCTCTCCCGACCGACCCGGCGCGGTGGAGGCGACCCCCATGACCGTTCTCGAATCGACCCTCAGCCGCGACGAGCGCTTCGAGGCGCATGTCGAGCACTGGCGTGCGCTGCTCGACGAGATCCGGGCCGAGGAGGACGTCATCCGCCTCGGCGGCGGTCCGGATCGGCAGGAGGCGCACCGCGCCAAGGGGAAGCTGACGGCGCGCGAGCGGATCGAGCGCCTCTGCGACCCCGGGGCGCCGTTCCTGGAGCTCGGCCTGTGGGTGGCGCGCGGCTTCTACGAGGAGTACGGCGGAGCGCCCGCGGCCGGTGTGGTGATCGGCCTCGGGCGGATCCACGGCCGCGAGGTCGTGGTGGTGGCGAACGACGCCACGGTCAAAGCCGGCGCTTGGTTTCCGCTGACCTGCAAGAAGGTGCTGAGGGCGCAGGAGATCGCCCTCGAGAACCGCCTGCCGATCGTCTACCTGGTCGACTCGGCCGGCGTCTTCCTGCCTCTCCAGGACGAGATCTTCCCCGACAAGGAGCACTTCGGCCGCGCCTTTTACAACAACGCCAAGCTGTCGGCGGCGGGCGTCTTCCAGTGCGCCGCCATCATGGGCCCGTGTGTGGCCGGCGGGGCGTATCTGCCGATCATGAGCGACGAGGCCCACATCGTCGAGGGAACCGGCTCGATCTTCCTCGCTGGGCCGCACCTGGTCAAAGCGGCGATCGGTGAAGAGATCGGCTCCGAGGAGCTCGGCGGGGCGATCGTGCAGTGCGACGTCTCCGGGGTGGTCGATCACCGCCATCCGGACGACGCCACCGGCCTCGAGACCATCCGGCGCCAGTTCGAGCAGCTGGCGCCGCCCCCCGAGCCGGTCTTCCAGCGCCGCGAGCCGGAGGCGCCGCTCGAGAGCCCGGAGGAGCTCCTCGGCATCCTGCCGCGGGACCCCACGCGGCCGTACGAGACCCGCGAGCTCCTCTGCCGGCTCTTGGACGGTAGCCGGCTCGACGAGTACAAGGC
>JAWVZD010000251.1:0-4616 GCA_033722395.1 Thermoanaerobaculia bacterium
CCCGACGGTCGAACCGAGCGCCGCAACCGAGGGCGACTCCGAGCCCGACCCCTCGGACTCCCTCGACTCACCGTCTCCCGCCGCGGCGCTCGACGACGAGGCGCCGGAGCCGGTCGACGAGGGCGCGGCCGGCGAGATGATGGGCACCTCGCCGATCCACCGCATCAACGCCATGAATCCGCGCCAGCGGGCCATGCTTGCGACGAGGGCCGGCCGCACCGAGCGCCAGATCCTGCTGCGCGACAAATCGCCGCTGGTTCTCGAGAGCCTGCTCAACAACCCGCAGATCGACTCCGAGGACGTGCTGCGCATCGTCCGCTCGTCGCGCGTCGTGGCACCCACGTTGCAGCGCATCGCCGGCGACGCGCGCTGGAGCAGCAACCCCGAGATCCTCGCCGTCATCGCCCGGCACCCGAAGACGCCGTCGGTTCTCGCCACGCGCCTGCTGCCCTCCCTGCGCACCTCCGATCTCCGCATGATGGCCAAGATGTCCTCCGGGCTGCGCGAGATGGTGCGCAAAGCAGCGTTGCGCGAATACATGCAGCGCACCGGCCAGAGAATCTGAGCCCGACCTCCCGATAGAATCCCGACCATGAAATCACGAGACGACATCGGCAAGCTGATCCTGCGTGTCCTACCCTCCCTCACCTTTTTCGGCGGTCACGGCCTCGGGAAGCTTCTCGGCTTCGCCGAGCGGGCCGGCAAGTTCGCCGACCCGTTCGGCCTCGGCAGCGAGGTCTCGCTGGCCCTGATGGTGTTGGCCGAGGCGATCTGCTCGATCGCCGTCGCGCTGGGGATCTTCACCCGCTGGGCGACCATCCCGCCGATCATCGGCATGAGCGTGGCCCTTCTGTGGGCCCACTCCGGACTGATCTTCGGCGAGGGCGAGAAGGCCTATCTCTATCTCGTCGTCTACCTGGCCATCCTGGTCCTCGGGCCGGGTCGTTTGTCGCTCGACCATCGGATGCGTCGTCGCGCTTGATCGACCCGCCGACGTCGCGCCGGCGCGCCTGCCGCCGGAACCCCGAGACCGGCTCGCCGGACCCTGCCGCCGCGCCTTCTACTCCGGCCCGAATCGGAAGTCCCCTCCGGGCCGTCTCGGCCGGGTTGCTGTTCGGCCTGGCGCTCCTGGGTTGCACCACCCTGGTCGTACCGCGCCTCGAGCGCGAGCCCGAAGAGCGACGCCTCGTCGTGGTCGTTCCCGGCATCACCGGCGTCGAACTCGTCCAGCCCGAGAGGCATCGGGTGGTTTGGGGGCGAGGCGTCAACCTCCTCTGCCCGCGCGACGGCGGCTACCGCCTGGCCGCCGCCGAGCTCCTGCCGGGGCGCGCCATCCGCCGCATCCGTCTCGGCCCGATCGTCAAGCCGATCTACGCTCCGATCGAGCGTCTCTTCGTGGCCAACGGTTGGTCCGCCGGCGACCTCGAGCGACCGAGCGAGGAGGCCGACCTGTTCTTCTTCGAGTACGACTGGCGGCGGGGCAACGGCGAGTCCGCCAATCGGCTGGCGAGCCAGCTCGAGAATCTAGCCGCGGTGCGCGGTGGCGAGGTCGGCGTATCGCTGGTCTGCCAGAGCAACGGCGCTCTGATCTGCCGCTATCTGGCCAAGTACGGCACCACCACCCCCGAGGAGGCGGCGAGAGGCAGGGGCGCCTCGCTCACCGGGGTGCGCCTCGAGCAGCTCGTCCTGGTCGGCACCGCCAACGGCGGAAGCCTGCGCGTACTGCAGAATCTAAATCACGGTCGTCGCTACGTGCCTTGGGTCGGCCGCACGTTCCAACCCGAGCTCTTCGCCACCTTCGAGTCTCTCTTCCAGGATCTGCCGATCTACGCCGACGACCTCTTCCTCGACTCGACCGGCGAGCCGATCACGGTCGATCTGTTCGATCCGGAGACCTGGGAGCGATACGGCTGGTCGATCTACGCCGAGGAGGCGGCTCGGCGCCTCGGGCGGCCGGCCGCCCGAGAGGTCTTCCCCGCGCCAGCCGAGCGCCGGGCGAACCTGGCGCAGCGGCTCGACCGCGCCCGCCGCCTCCGCGCGCTCCTCGACCGCGACGTCGACCTCGACGGGCTGCGCTACTTCTCGATCCAGAACGACCGCGTTCCGACCGCGGCGCGCGCCGTGCTGCGATCGTCGGGCGGGCGTTGGGAGACGCTGTTCTTCGGCGATCCGGCGATCCGCGGCCGCCTGGCTCGTCGCCTCGCCAGCGACGGCGACGGCCACGCCACGGTGGCGAGCCAGCAGTGGCTGCCCGACAGCGAGCGCGCGGCGTTCGCCGAGCCCACCTGGTACGTCGACGGGGCGCACTTCGAGATGATCCTCGAGCCGGAGGTGCTGGAGCGACTGCTACAGATCGGCGCCGCACCGCGCGAACCGTCCGATCGACCGCCTACTAGGCCCGAGACTCCATCCCGCCCAGCGGCGCGATAGGATGCGCGCGTTCCGCTTCCCCGGGCTCCGCCCAACCGACCAGGAGACGTTCATGCCCAGACTCAGCCTCGTCGTCGCCCTTCTGTTCGCTCTCGCCGCAACGGCCGTCGGCGCTCAACCGGCCCCGACCGAACTGCCGGGCCTGGCCTACGATGTCGAGTTCTTTCCCGGCACCGAGTACGACGACAGCATCCCCACCCAGCAGGAGATCCTCGGCTTCCGCGCCGGCGATCGAGCCGCCTTTCCGGCCGAGATCGAGCGCGCCCTGCGCGTCTGGGACGAGGCCAGCCCGCGGACCCGGCTGGTCGAGTACGCCGAGAGCTACGAGGGCCGCTCGCTCTACTACATGATCGTCACCTCGCCCGAGAACATGGCCCGCTTGGACGAGATCAAGAACGGCATGGCCCGGCTGGCCGATCCACGCGGCCTCGACGACGCCGAGGCCGAGCGCCTGCTCGCCTCGCTGCCGGTGCCCGCCTGGCTGGCCTACTCGATCCACGGCGACGAGACGTCCGGCTCGGACGGGGCCCTAGCGGTCCTCTACCACCTCACCGCGGGCCTCGATTCCTCGGTCGTCGAGCTCCTCGAGAACGTGGTCGTGCTGATCGACCCGATGATGAACCCCGACGGTCGGCACCGATTTCTGCAACAGATCGCCGAACACCGCGCCGCCGCTCCGAACGTCGACGACCAGTCGCTCCTGCACTCCGGCTACTGGCCGTGGGGGCGAGGAAATCACTATCACTTCGACCTGAATCGCGACTGGATCCTGGGGGTCAACCCCGAGACTCGCGGCCGCATCCGGGCGGCGGCCGAGTGGCACCCGCTGCTGTTCGTCGACGCCCACGAGATGGGCTCGCAGGACACCTACCTGTTCGCCCCCGCTCGCGAGCCGCGCAACCCGCACTTCCCGAGCCGGCGCGCTCACTGGGCGTCGGTCTTCGCGCGGCAGCAGTCGGAGGCCTTCGACCGATACCACTGGCTCTACTACACCGGCGAGTGGAACGAAGGCTGGTATCCGGGCTACTCGGACTCGTGGGGCGAGTTTCGGGGCGCCGTCGGCATCCTCTACGAGCAGGCGCGGATCGCCGAGGACGCGGTGCTGCGGCCCGAGGGAACGCTGATGACGTACCGCGAGGCGACGCATCATCAGGCGGTCAGCAGCCTCGCCAATCTGCAGACGCTCGAGCGCAACGCCGACGCCCTGTTGGCCGAGTTCCTGGCCGAGAAACGCCGCGCGGTCAGCCCCTCGGGCCCCTACGCCGATCGCACCTTCGCCGTCCTGCCGACCGACAATCGCACCCGCCTGGCAGGATTCCTCGATCAGATGGAGCTTCAGGGCTTCGAGGTCTACGTCACCGAGCGGGAGCTCGCCGGGCGATCTGGCGTCGATCAGCTCGGACGCCGCTTCACCGCCCGCACGCTCCCCGCGGGCACGCTGCTGATCCCCAACCGCCAGCCCGAGGCCTACCTGTTGGCGACCATGCTCGAGTTCGACCGGCCGATGCCGCCGGACTATCTAGAGCGCGAGCGCTCCTCCGTCGTGCGCGGCGACGGCACGACGATCTACGACGTCACCACTTGGAACCTGACCATGATGCACGGTCTCGACGCCCTGACGCTGGACGGCGACCTGCCGGCCGAGGCGGTGCGCTACCGGCATCCCGAAATGCCCCAGCCGGCCGCCGACGGGCCGATCGTCGCGTGGGTGATCGACGGTGTCGACGATGCCAGCGTGGCGGCGGCCGCTCGGCTCATGGAGCAGGGCGTCCAGGTGCGCGTAGCGCGGCGGGAGTTCGAGCTCGACGGCACCACCTACACGCGCGGCTCCCTGCTGCTCCTGCCGGTCGACAATGCCGTCGCGCCGGTCGACCTGGCAACCACCCTGGCGACCACGGCGGGCGATCTGGGGCTGGCCGTCTCGACCGTCTCCACCGGTTTGGGAGAAGGCGACCTGCCGGACATCGGCGGCGGCCACTTCGCTTTGCTCGAACGGCCGAGGATCGCTCTGGTCGGTCGAGGCTATGTCAGCACCACCGATTACGGAGCGATCTGGCACGCGCTCGACACGCGCCTGGGGATCCGCCACTCGCAACTCGACATCGACGCGTTGAGCTACACCGATCTGCGGCGCTACAACGTCGTCGTGCTGCCGCATCTGTCGTACGGCGGTCTACCGGCTCGAA
>JAWVZD010000252.1:0-4594 GCA_033722395.1 Thermoanaerobaculia bacterium
CGGGCAGCGCGAGCTCGAGGTGCGCGATGACGGTTTCGTTTGGAGTCAGGAGATCCCGGTGGGGATGACGCGCTACACCATGCAACTCGACGACCGGGGTCGTTGGGTCGAGACGGGCCAGATCAGCCGTGACGGCGGCGAGACTTGGCACGCCTTCTTCGGCATGACGCTGACGCGCCGCTGACCCGCCGTCTCGTGTGGGTTTCTAGGCGCCGAACTTCGCCAGTCGGCCGGCGTTCGCCAGCAGGAGCCCCATCAGTTGGTAGGCGGGAAAGGTCCCGAGATGGCCGCGCGACGCCTCGCTCTCGTCGAAGCGGGTCGCGTCGTCCGCGAAGCAGCGGTCGCTGACGATCACCACCGGCACCGGGTGCCAGCTGTGGGCCTGGAGCGGCGCCGGTGTCGAGTGGTCCCCGGTGACGGCGACGACATCGGGGCCGAGATCGAGCAGCCGCGGCAGCGCCGCGTCGACCTCCTCGAGGACCCGCACCTTGGCCTCGACGTCGCCGTCCTCCCCGGCCTGATCGCTCTGCTTGACGTGCAGGAAGAAGAAGTCGAGCTCCTCCCAGTGGCCGGCGACCGCCGAGACGATGTCGTCGATCCGCTTGCCGCACGGCACCACCTGCATGCCGCAGGCGGCCGCCACGCCGCGATAGAGCGGATAGCCGGCGAAGGCGCCGAAGCGGGCTGCGTGGAGCTCCGGTAGGGGCGGCAGGTCGGGCAGCTTGGAGAATCCGCGCAGCAGGACCCGGTTGGCGCGCGGCTCGTCCCGCAGCCGCTCCTCCATCACCCCGACGATCTTCCGCACCAGCTCGGCGGTGGCCGCCGCCTGGGGAGAGGATTCGGTCGGGGAGAGCGGCGGCACCTCGAGCTTCTGGGGATCGGTATCGAGTACGTCGGCCGACAGATCGTCGCCTCGCACCAGCAGGACGAAGCGGTGTCCCTCACCGGCGTGCACTCTCGCCGGTAGCTCGGCCTCCTCGAGGGCCTGGTTGAGGATCGCCGTGAGTCGGCGGCACTCCTCGGTCGGGAGGCGGCCGGCTCGCCGATCGACCAACCGGCCGTCGGCGTCGGCAGTGGCGAAATTGCCGCGTGCTGCGACCGTGCGGCGCTCGAGCTCGAGCTCGAGCCCCCGCGCCTCCAGAACGCCACGTCCGATGTCGACCTCGGGACGGCGCGGATCGTAGCCGAAGAGGGCCAGGTGTCCGGGCCCGCTGCCGGGGGTCACACCGGGTGCGACCGGGACGATGCGGCCGCATGCACCGCGCCGTGCGAGTCGGTCGAGGTGCGGCGTGTCGGCGGTCTCGAGCGCCGTGCGAGGCTGTGTTTCCGTCCGGATGTCACCGACGCCATCGACCACCAGGAGGACGAGCCTCCGGTCGTTGCTCTGGGCGAGCCGGGCGAGGAGTTCCTGGTGATCGCTCGTCGACACGGCGTCAGCTGACGAAGTGGGCGTGGGAGCGGATCTGGAGGCGGGCGCGACCGTCGATGCCGGCACCGCTGAGCCGTAGCGAGGAGTGCGCGCCGAAGACCGGTAGGACGACCCAGCCGTCGAAGCTGGTGCCGGTGCCGTAGGCGGGCACGATCGGCTCGATCTCGGCCACCCGGGTCCAGTGCTCCTCGCGGCGATCGAAACGTCCCTGGAGCTCCAGATAGGCGCGGTCGAGGTCGATGGTCCGCTTGGGCGTCGGATGCCACACCGAGAGCACCAGGCGCATCTCGTCGTAGCCCTCGGTCTCGAGCCACTCCTCGCCGTCGACCGTCAGCAGAAAGTCGAAGCTGCCGTCGGACTCGGTGGCGAAGATCTCCGGTGTCGGATCGAAGCGCACCTGGCGCGAAGCGAAGCCGCCCTTCATGCCGGTTCCTCGCCGCGCGCTAGCGCGAGAGCGCGCGCGATCGTCTGTCGGCTCTCCTCGGCGCTCCGACCGAGCAGAGGGGAGCCGATGCCGTACGCCACCGCGCCGGCGCGGCGGTAGGCGGGGATCTCGTCGATGCCGAAGCCGCCGGCGGCCAACATCCGGATGTCGCTCAACGGCTGCCGCACGACTTCGAGGTAGTCGGGGCCGCCGACCGGCGGGAGGGGATAGACCTTGACCAGATCGGCGCCGAGCTCGGTGGCACGAACGATCTCGGTCGCGGTGAGCGCTCCCATCACCAGATAGCGCCCGGCGTCGCGAGCCACGGCAGCGACCGACGAGCTGGTGTTCGGCGAGACGATGAACTCGCTGCCGGCCTCCACCGCCCGCTCGGCGCGCGCTCGGTTGGTCACGGTTCCCATGCCGATCCACGGCGGGCCCTCGCCACGCGCGCGACGCAGACGCTCCACCAGCTCGGGAGCGTCGGGTACGGTGAAGGTGATCTCGACCAGCTCGAGCCCGCCGGCGAGAAAGGTCTCGGCGATGTCGCCCGCGGTGGTCGCGGAGGTGGTGCGAACGACGCCGATGATCGGCGATCGCTCGAGAGCGGTAGCGACTTCGGAACGCAGTTCGAGGGGCACGATGGTCGACTCGTCGGCGATTCACTGAAACGGTCGGGGACGGCCGAGGCGGAGGCGGCGGAGCGCCTTGCGCTCGGGCGGTCGACTCTATCACTCGATCACTCGGCGCTCCGCTCCCGCTCTTCGGCGCCGTCCGGCGGGAGGCTGTGCCCCTCGTCTCGTCCCGGGTGCTCCGAGGTGAGGGCCGCCAGGGTACCCAGGGTGCGGCGGCAGATGCCGTGCAGAATCTGTACCTCCCGCTCGGTCGGAGCGGCGCGAGCGGCGAGCTGCCGGAGGTCGCGCAGAACTCCGTGGTAGGTGTCGTCACGGTCGAAGCCGGTGGCGCGCAGCAGCTCGTCGGCATGGCGCAGAAGCCGGCCGATCGCCTCGACCGAGGCCCGTTGGTCGGCAGGAGGTGGAGCCGGGGACCCTGGAGCGGGACTCGGGGAGGCGAGCGACAGCTCGTAGGCGACCAGGAGCACGGCTTGCGCCAGGTTCAGGGTCGGCTGGACGGGGGCGCACGGGATCACCACCACTGGGTCGCACAGGGCGAGCTCGTCGCGGGTGAGCCCCGAAGCCTCCGGCCCGAAGAGGATGGCGGTCGCCGTGTGGGGCTCGTCGGCCGCCAGGAGCTGCGGTAGCTCCCGTGCCGTCACCACCCGTTGGTCGAGCGCCCGTTGGCGGGACGACGTGGTCCCGACGAGGCGCTGGAACGGTGCCACCGCGTCGGTCAGGCGGTCGTACCGCTCGACACCGGCGAGAATCCGACCGGCGCCGACGGCGAAGGCCCGGGCGGTCCGTCCGAGCGCCGGAGCCGGCTCGACGAGCAGCAGGCGCTCGAGTCCCATGTTGGCCATCGCTCGTGCGGCCGCACCGACGTTGCCCTCTTCCTGCGGGCGGACCAGGACGACCGCGGCGGAGGCAGGAGACGAGCGCTGGGCGTCGCGGTCGGACACGGCGAGGTGGGGAGATGACGAGTGCCGCGTGCCGGCGTGTCTTGACAGGGCGGAAGGCCGCAGGTACGTTGACGCCGCCGCGCGGCCCGGTCACAGTACGTGAGGAGCACGATGAGCGCAACCGAAGACCCCAACGCCTATATCGTCTTCACCGGCACAGGACCGATCCTCCTGCTCAGCACCTACCCGGCGGTGACCGACGAGCGTCTCGTCGCCAAGTTGCGCTACAAGGGGATCGTCAAGTTTCTCGCCTACGAGGTCGACCTCGAGGCGGTCAAGGAGTGCTACAGCGCCACCTACGACGAGATCGCCGCCAATCTGGAGGGTGTCGAGGACATCCGCGTGCTCGATTTCAACGGCCACCAGATCATGGCGAACTTCTCGCTCGAGGCGCTGGGCGAACCGGTGAAGTACGGATAGGTGGCTGCCGGCCGCCGGCGGCTGGTATTCAGTGGCGCCTGGAGGCTAGATGCTGCGGCTTTCGACCCTCCGTTCGCCTGCGTCGTCCCGAAACGCCAACAACTCGTATCCCATCCCCGCCATCAGCCGCCTGAGGGCGGCGAGGGGTAGGCCGACGACGTTGGTGTAGCTGCCGGCGATCGATTCGACGAAGGTGGCGCCGAGGCCCTGGATGGCGTAGGAGCCGGCCTTGTCCATCGGCTCGCCGGTGTCGACGTACCAGCGGATCCGCTCCGCGTCGAGTGGGGCCATGCGGACACGGGTCCGCTCGATCTCGGTGGCCAGTTGCCGAGCGTCGGCCGAAACGACAGCGATGCCGCTCAGCACCTCGTGCTCACGGCCGGCCAGAGCCGAGAGCATCTCGGCCGCCTCGGCTCGATCGGCCGGCTTGCCGAGCACGGTGCCGTCCAATACCACGACGGTGTCGCCACCCACCACCAGCTCGCCCGGCTCGGCTCGGGCTCGGGCCTTTTCGCGCGCCAGCCGCTCGACCAGCCTCGCCGGTGCTTCGCCGTCTCGGGGTGACTCGTCGATGGCGACCGGGCGGACCTCGAACTGCAGACCGAGCGAGGCCAGAAGCTCTCTGCGCCGAGGCGAGCTGGAGGCGAGGATCAGGCGGTCGGGCATGGGGGTGGAGAGGTCACGTTCGATCGGTCACGGATAGTACCCGGCGATCGTCTTGGCGTGCAGCCTGCGATCGGAGAGC
>JAWVZD010000253.1:0-4592 GCA_033722395.1 Thermoanaerobaculia bacterium
AGCTGACAGCCGGCGCCAGATTCCGCGGGCTCCGCCGTGCCGGGGTCACGACGACGCCGCGCTATCGCGATAGAGGGGGAAGCTCGCCGTCAGCTCTTCGACACGGCGACGGACCCCTTTGGCCAGATCCTCGTTCTCCGGCGCGGCGAGGACCTCGGCGATCAGGTCGGCGATCCGGCTCATCTCCTCCTCGCCCATGCCCCGGCTCGATACGGCGGCCGTGCCGATGCGGATCCCAGAGGCGACCAACGGCGGCTTCGGATCGTAGGGGATGGTGTTCTTGTTGACCGTGATCGCGGCCGCCTCGAGCGCCTGCTCGGCCGTCTTGCCGGTGAGTCCGGAGTGCGCCACGTCGAGCAGGAAGACGTGATTGTCGGTGCCACCCGACACGATGCGATGTCCCTTCGCCGCCAGCGCGTGGGCGAGCGCACGGGAGTTGCGGACGACGGCCTCCTGGTAGCGGTGGAACTCCTCTCTCGAGGCCTCGCGCAGTGCCACCGCTTTGGCGGCGATGATGTGCATCAGGGGTCCTCCCTGGATGCCCGGGAAGACCGCCCGGTCGATCTGCTTGGCGTACTCCTCCGTGGCCATGACGATCCCGCCGCGCGGCCCGCGCAGGGTCTTGTGGGTGGTCGTGGTGACGAACTGGCAGTGTGGAACCGGCGACGGATGGAGCCCGGTGGCCACCAGGCCGGCGATGTGAGCGATGTCGGCCATCACCAGGGCGTCGACCGAGTCGGCGATGGCCCGGAAGCGTTCGAAGTCGATGACTCGGCTGTAGGCACTGGCGCCGCAGACGATGAGCTTCGGGCGGTGCTCGTTGGCCAGCCGAGCGACCTCGTCGTAGTCGATGCGCTCGGTCTCGCGGTCGACGCCGTAGGCGACGACCTCGAAGTCGCGTCCGGAGTAGGAGAGATGATGGCCGTGGGTCAGATGTCCGCCGCAGGCGAGGTCCATGCCCATCAGGGTGTCGCCCGGGCGCAGCATGGCGAAGTAGACCGCCATGTTGGCGGAGGTGCCGCTGTGCGGTTGGACGTTGACGTGATCGGCACCGAAGAGGTCGCGTGCCCGCTCGATGGCCAGCCGCTCGGCCACGTCGACGAAATCGCAACCGCCGTAGTACCGCCTTCCCGGATACCCTTCGGCGTACTTGTTGGTCATCACGCCACCCGCCGCCTCGAGTACGGCACGGCTGACGAAGTTCTCCGAGGCGATCAGCTCGAGGCCTTCGTCCTGGCGCCGCGCCTCGTCGAGCATGGCGCGGTGGATCTCGGGGTCGACCTCCGAGAGAGGTCGCTCACCCCGCCTCACTCCGGCGGGGCTGGGTGCGGGCTCCCGGCGGGTCACTCTTCTTCTTCGTCCGACGACTTGGTGGCGCTCTTCTTCTTGGTGGCGCTCTTTTTCTTGGTGGCGGCCTTCTTCTTGGTGGCGCTCTTCTTCTTGGCGGCCCTCTTCTTCTTGGCGGCGCTCTTCTTTTTGGCGGTCGCCTTCTTGCCGCTCTTGGCGATCGCCTCCTGGCGACGCCGCTTGAGGCGCTTCTTGCGGCGCTGGCGGCGACGTCGGAGCTTGCGGTCCTTCTCTCTCATGGTCTCTCCTCGATGCCCCGGGCGAGTCGTCGGGCCGGGGGTCGGATGGGTCGGTGGCGAGTCCGAGCCGTCGCTTTCGAACGGTCGGCCATTCGGTCCGCGAGCTTGTCGGACTCGCCGAGGGGTGTCAAGAAACGGCTCGTCTCCTCAGAGCGGCAGATTGCCGTGCCGCTTCGGCGGCGACGACTGCCGTTTGCCGGCGAGCTGCCGCAGCGCACGCACGATGTGCGACCGCGTCTGGCGCGGCTGGATCACCGCGTCGACGAAGCCGCGCTCGGCGGCGATGTACGGATTCGAGAACTTGTCGCGGTACTCCTCGACGCGACGTTCGCGCAGCGCGGCGGCGTCATCGCCGGCCTCGGCGAGCTCCTTGCGATAGAGGATGTTCACCGCGCCCTCCGGCCCCATGACGGCGATCTCGGCCGAGGGGTAGGCCAGGTTCACGTCGGTTCGGAGGTGCTTCGACGCCATGACGCAGTACGCCCCGCCGTACGCCTTGCGGGTAATGACGGTGATCTTCGCCACGGTGGCCTCGGCGTAGGCGAACAGGAGCTTGGCACCGTGCTTGATGATGCCGCCGAACTCCTGCTGCGTGCCGGGGAGGAATCCGGGCACGTCCTCGAAGGTGACGAGCGGGATGTTGAAGGCGTCACAGAGACGGACGAAGCGGGCCCCCTTGAGCGAGGCGTCGATGTCGAGAACGCCGGCGAGATAAGCTGGCTGGTTGGCGACCACCCCGACGCTCTGGTTGGCGAAGCGCGCGAAGCCGACCACCAGATTGCGTGCGTAGTCGGCGTGGACCTCGAAGAACTCACCGTCGTCGACGACCGCCTGGATCAACGTCTTGATGTCGTACGGCTTGTTGGGGTCGATCGGGATCAGCTGGTCGAGCGCCGGCTCCTCGCGATCCGGCGGATCGTCGCTCGAGCCGCTCGGCGGGTCCTCCAGGTTGTTGCTCGGCAGGTAGGAGAGCAGTTGCCGGATCGCCAGCAGGCAGGCCGAGTCGTTCGGCCGCGTGAAGTGGGCGACGCCGCTCTTTGCGCTGTGAGTCCCGGCTCCGCCGAGCTCCTCCTTGGAGACCTCCTCGTGGGTCACGGTGCGGATGACGTCCGGACCGGTGACGAACATGTAGCTGGTCCCTTCGACCATGAAAATGAAATCGGTAATCGCCGGAGAGTAGACCGCCCCGCCCGCACACGGCCCCATGACGGCGCTGATCTGTGGCACGACACCGGAGGCGAGGGTGTTGCGAAGGAAGATGTCGGCATACCCGCCGAGCGAGGCGACCCCCTCCTGGATGCGGGCCCCGCCCGAGTCGTTCAGCCCGATGATCGGCGCGCCGTTGTCGAGCGCCAGGTCCATCACCTTGCAGATCTTTCGCGCGTTGGTCTCCGACAGCGAGCCGCCGAAGACGGTGAAGTCCTGTGCGAAGAGATAGGTGAGGCGCCCGTCGATGGTGCCGTATCCCGACACCACTCCGTCGCCCGGGATCTGGCGCTCCTCCATGCCGAAATCGCGGCAGCGATGGGTCACCAGGGCGTCGAGCTCGACGAAGGAGCCGGAATCGAGCAGCAGCTCGACGCGCTCGCGAGCGGTGAGCTTGCCGGCCTCGTGCTGACGCTCGATGCGCTCGTCGCCGCCGCCGGCACGCGATCGGGCCAGGCGCTCTTCCAGCTCGGCCAGCTTGGCGTCTTTCGGCTCGGACTCGCTCTCGCTCATCGTTGGATCGGTCGAGGTTCGGGTGGTCGGGCCCGGTGACCGTTCGGCTGGACCGCAGAGCGCGATGCCCAGTTCGCGATGCCCAGGGCGCGGCGCCTACTGCCGGGCTGGTCGGCTATCTTATCCCGGATGGCGCGCTCTTATCCCGGATGGCGCGCTCCGCTCGCTGGCGATCGCCGTCCGAACGGTCGTCCGGTCATCGAATCCGATCCGGCCGCGCTGTGGCACAATCCGCTGACATGTCGCTGCGTGGTCTCGATCTGAGCTCGATCGCACGTCGTTTGTCGCAACTCGTCGAGCAGGACACCGACCACGTCGATGCGTTTTTCGAGCGATTGGAGGTCGTGGAGGTGCCGTCGGACGCCGAGTCCGCCGGCGTCTCGGTGCGACGCGAGGAGGGTTTCGCGGTACGGTTGTCGCGTCCCGGCAGGAGCTGGATCGCCAGCGCCGACTCCCTGCGAGGCGAGGAGTTCCACGCCGCGATGCGGCAGGTAGCGCGCAGCCGGCCGACGGCGGCCTATCCGCCGGCCGAGCTCGAGGTCGAACCGTGGCCGGAGCTCGAGGTCGGTCGGGAGCTGGGACGATTCGGCGCGGCACTCAACCGGGCGTTGCGGCGCCGGTTGGTGGCGTTCCCACTGGATGTGATCGTGAGGCGCCATCGCCGGTGGATCCAGGTAGTCGGGACGCAGCTCTCCCCGGAGCCCCAAAGCGAGTCGTTCTACAGCATCGAGGTACGCACCGAATGGGGCCGTCGGGGTCGGCTGGAGACGGCGCTGGGCGAGGAGGTGGTCGAGAGCGTCGCCGACGACCTTCTGGGCCACTTCGAGGCCCGGCGAGCAGCCCCTCCACAAGCAGGGCGTTCGGCGTTGGTGCTCGCTCCACGAGCAGCCGCGATCTTGCTCCACGAGGCCGTGGCGCATGCTCTCGAGGCCGATACCTTGGCTCTCGGCGGCCGCATCGAGGCGGCCCTGGGGCTGCGCCTGGCGAGTTCGGAGCTCAGCGTCCTGGACGATCCGGCCTCGGCCCCCACAGGGGTGCGGCGCACCTCCGACGACGAGGGGCAGCCGGTGATGCGCCGCTGGTTGCTGCGCGATGGCGCAGTGGAGCAGCCGCTCGCGGACATGACCTGGGCGCGGCGCTCCGAGGGGTTGTCGGCCGGGGCCGGACGGCGCGGCCTGCGGAGCGACCCGCCGGTTCCACGGTCGACCCACCTCGTGGTGCCGCCCGGGCAGGTCGACGATCAGGAGCTCTGCCTGGGCGGAGGTCTGTGGATTCCATGGATCGGTC
>JAWVZD010000254.1:0-4585 GCA_033722395.1 Thermoanaerobaculia bacterium
CGCCGAGATCGTCGTCGAACGGCGATCCCCCGGCGATGGTCAATCCATCGATCGCCACGGTGTTGCCGTGATTGTCGCCCGTCGCCACGTCGGAAGGCACGAATTTCGCGATCTCACCCCACATGGCGGGGCCGCCGGCGTTGCGATCGAAGACGTAGAGCGAACCTCCCGGATCGTCGCTCGGGGCGCCGACGACGACGCGATCGCCGTCGATCGCCACGCCGTGGATCCCGAACTGGTCCCCCGCCGCAGCATCGGACGCCGTGAGGATGGCGACCTCGCCCCAGTTGTCCGCTCCGCCGGCATCGCGCTCGAAGACGTAGGCTTTGCCGGGCTGGCCGGTTACGGAATGGCAGCCGGCGAGACCGGCCGTGCTCCCACCCACGTTGGTCAGGTCGCCGCACGCTCCGAGCACGATCGTGTCGCCGTCGACGGCTGCCGCACCGATGAACGTCAGGCGGTCGCCTGGCTGGCCGTCCGAAGCGAGCAGTTTCTTGACTAGACCCCAATTGTTCACCCCACCTTGGTCTTTCTGAAAGACGTAGGCGGCGCCGGCGTTCAACCCGTTCGCGTTGTCGTCGCCGGGCGCGCCCACGACGAGAGTGTCTCCGTGCGCCGACAACGAGAGATCGAACTGGTCGTTCCCGGCCGGATCCGGGTTCGAGATCGTCGTAACGTGACCCCAGTTGTCCGGTCCGCCATTGTCGCGCTCGAAGACGAACACCCGACCGTAGTTGGGGAGCGGGCCGTCCTGACCCACGAAGGCCCAGTTCCCGGACACGGCGACCGACTGTCCGAAAAAGCCGCCGGTGGCCGGCGTGGGAGAAACTAGCTCCTTGATCTGGCCCCAGTTGTCGGCGCCTCCCTGGTCGCGCTCGAAGATATAGGCGCGACCCGTGTGAGTGAACGGTCCGAAGGTCTCCCGCGCGCCGACGACGGCCGTGTCGCCGTCGATCGCGACGTAGTTGCCGAGGTACTGGGATGGCCCCAGAGGGACCAACTTCACCACCTCGCCCCAGTTGTCCGGGCCTCCGACGTCGCGCTGGAAGATGTAGGCCCTCCCCGGGTTGCCACTGAAGCCGGATCCGCCGACGAGTAGGGTGTCGCCGTCGATCGCCAGCCCGACCCGCCAGGCCAGGTTGTCGCCCGGACCGCCGTCCGAGGCGAGGAGCTTGGCGATCTCGGCATCCGCCCAGGTACTGGTGGCGGACACCGCGAAGAGCAATACAGCGGCGATCGGGCCGATCAGCGAACGAGTCCAGCGAGCGATCTTCATGGCTATCCTCCTCGGAGTTTCGAGGAGCATAGGCAGTGCTACGGTGCCGCGACATCCCGAGAACTCGGGATCTTCGTCACCCGCGCGCCGCGAGACCGCTAGACCAGCTTCTCTTTGAGCGCCTTGGCGACCGCTTTGCTGCGGGTGTGGACGTGGAGCTTCTCGTAGATGTTGCGCAGGTGGGTGTCGACGGTGTGGTAGGAGACCAACAGGCGGCCGGCGATCTGCTGCATGGTGAGGCCGTCGACGAGGAGCTGTAGGATCTCACGCTCGCGCTCGGTCAGGCCGTAGTCGTTCACCACCGGCTGGCGCGGCGCCAGGCGGGCGAACATCGCCAGGACCTTCGACGCGATGTAGGCGTTCATCGGGGCGGCGCCACGCGACGCCTGCCGCACCGCGGTAACGATCCTCTCGGGGGCCGAGGGCTTGAGCAGATAGCCGCAGGCCCCGCCGCAGATAGCGTCGAAGACCTTCTGGTCTTCACCGTGCACTGTGAGCACCACCACCCGCGTCGCCGGCGAGCGCGACGCGAGCCGCGCCGTACCGTCGATGCCGCTCATGCCGGGCAGGCCGATGTCCATCAGCACGACGTCCGGTGGCGGGTCTTCGTCGAGCGCCGCCAGGGCGTCCTCGGCGCGGTCGACGGCGAGCGCCACCTCGATGTCGGCCTCCGCCGCCAGGAGCGTGGCGAGATCCCGCCGCAGCTTGGCGTTGTCCTCGACGATCCAGACGACGACCGACGGGCTCGTCTCCCCTACCATGACATCTCCCCTCCGCTGAGCCTCACTCTAGGCCTGGCGCCACCGGCGCCACCATCCCGAGTTCTCGCCAGAGCGGCTCAGGCGGCCGAGCGGCACCACGAGCCGCACAATCGCCCCGCGGTCCGGCGACGATTCGATGCTCAACCGCCCGCCGATCCGCTCGGCTCGCCGCCGCATGCTGGCGAGACCGCTCCCGCCCGCCACCTCCGCGGGGTCGAAGCCGCAACCATCGTCGGCCACAGTGGCGACCAAGCGGCCGTCCGATCTCTCGAGGCGTACGTCGACCCGCGCCGCTCCGGCATGGCGCACCGCGTTGGTCAGCGCCTCCTTGACCGTCAGATAGAGATCGCGGCGGGCGCTCATCGACAGCCCGTCGTCGGTCGAGGTCCACTCCTCCTCGAAGCTCCACTCGAGGCCGTCGAGCAACTGGGCGGCGGCCGAGCGCAGGCGCGCCACCGTGGCCGCGAGCGTGTCGTGCTCGGGATCGATCGCCCAGACCAGGTCGCGCAGGCCCGTGATCACCTCCCGCGCCGTCGACTCGATCTCGGACAGACGATCTCTTTCCGCTCGTTCCAGGTAGCCGCGCCGCCGCGCGATCGCCGAGCTCAGGGCGATCGCCGAGAGCTCGCCCGAGAGCTCGTCGTGGAGGTCGGAAGCTATGCCGAGCCTGACCCGTTCGAGTTCCAGGAGCCGCGCCATGCGCAGCCGGTAGAGGGCGTACAGGCCAACAGCGCCGAGTAGGGCGACCAGGCCGAGAAACCACCCCGTCTGCCAGAAGAACGGCGGCAGCTCGAAGAGGGCCGCGACCTCGTCGCTCCACGGGCTACCGCCGGCCCGCGCCTGCAGGCGGAACAAGTAGTCGCCCGGCGCGAGCCCCGTGTAGCTCACCGATCGCGCCGCGCCCGCCGGCTGCCAGGTTCGGTCGTGGCCCTCGAGCCGATAGCGGAAGCGCACGCTGCCCGCCCGAGGGTGAATGGCGGTGTAGCGGAAGGTGATCCGGTCGAGGCCGGCCGGCAGCTGGCGGGCCGCGGCCACGGAGAGCTCGTTGCCGTCGGCGACCACCGACTCGAGGTGGGCGATCGGCGGCTCGGCCGAGACGGCCGCCGCCCGCGCCGGATCGACTACCACCACCCCACCCATCGTCGGCAATGCCAGACGACCGTCCTCGAGACGAACACCGGCGGGCGGCACCCCGCCGTTGAACTCGAGATCGGGCAAACCGTCCTCGAGACCGAAGACGTCGGCCGACAGGAGGAGCGACGGATCGTCGAAGGCTCGTTCGAGCTCCTCTAAACGAACGCGCCCGAGCCCTCGGTTCGAAGGCAGCCACGCCCAGCCCAATTCGTCGAGCAGGATGTCGTGCACCGTCCGATGCGGCAGCCCGCGATCCTCGGAAAGGCAGGCGAACACGGCGTCTTCGAAGCGGCAGAGCCCACCGCCGTAGGTGCCGAAGAGGAGCTCGCCGGACGGTGTCTCGAAGATCGTCCTGACCAGATGAGGCGGCAGGCCGTCCTCTTCGGAGAAGCATCGTCGACCGTCGGTCCCGAGCCGGCACACGCCGAGTCCGCCGATCCACAGATCACCCCGGCGATCCCGCAGCGCGACCTCGATCGCTCCGCTTTCGAACAGCCGCTCCGCCACAATCTCCACCCTCCCGCCGCTCAGCCGGTAGAGCGAGGCGGCCGAAGCCACCAGCGCCGTGCCGTCCCGTTGCGGATAAAACAGGCTGATCCGGGCCCGCTCGGACTCGACGGCCGCGAGCTCCGGCCACGGCACGAAACCGGCCGGGCCTCCGATCGCCGGTCCCCGGTTCGTGCCCACTACGATCCGGCCGTCGGCGGCTTCGGCCAGCCAGGTGACCGTGGACGATGGCAGGCCGTCCCCTTCGTCGAACACCTCGACGATCCCGGCCGCGACCCGCGTCAGGCCGGACCCCAGGCTCCCGATCCACAGGCTCCCGTCGTGCCCCTGGACGATGCCGTGAACCGCCCGGGCCGGGAGCCCGTCATCTCTGCTGAGCGCACCGATCAGAGGGCGACGGAGCCTGAGCAGCCCCTCGCCGCCGATTCCCAACCAGACCGTGCGCTCGCCGTCGGGGACGACGGTAAAGACCAGCCGATCGGTCCCCGCGAGCTCCGGAACGGATTCGAGCCTGCCGTCGCGGAATCGCCGCACACCTCGGTCGCCGGACCACAGCCAGACCTCGCCGCTCGGGTCGGCCGCCACCCGCGGATTGACCTCTCGACTCGCCTCGATCTGATGCCAGCCGTCCCCGGACCGGCGCCAGAACCCGTTCGCTGCTCCGACCCACAACTCGTCACCGGCACGCGCCAGACCGCTGACCGGGGGCTCGATCGGTCTCAGGCGAATCTCGCTCCAGCCGCCGTCGGGGGCGCGACGAGCGAGACCGCCCTGATGTCCCACCAGTACCGTCCCGTCCGACTCGACCAGGAGAGCCCGGACCTGTCCTTGCGTCGCCGCGATCGGGTCCACGCGGCGAGTCTCGGTGGCGGAATCGACATGGTACAAGCCGTCGCGTGTCCCCACC
>JAWVZD010000255.1:0-4570 GCA_033722395.1 Thermoanaerobaculia bacterium
GAGCTCGAGGACCTCGGCTGTTCGCAGGAGTCCCTCCCGGGCGCCGTCCTCGGCGGCTTCGGCTCGCCGCTCGGCCAGGCTGAGGCGGTGGGCACGAGCCGCGTCGAGATCGTCGGCTCGCACGGACACCAGCCCATCGGCGAAGAGATCCTGCGCGACGCCGGCGAGCTCGAGGACGTCGTAGCCCATCGGTGGCGGCGGGTCGGCCCCCAGGGTCTCGACGTTCCACATCGCCCGCATGACGGCGTAGTGCCATAGCGCTCTCGAGGTGCCGCTCTCCTCGGCGTAGCCTCGCATCAGGTCGAGGATGCGCCGCGCATCGTCGCGGCGGCCCAGCTGCAGATAGGAGTACTGCAGCCAGTGAAGGGCGTGGTAGTTCAGCTGGTCGACCTGCAGGTCGCGCTCTTCCCGCCGCTCCTTCGACACCTGGTAGGCGCGCACGTTCGAGTCGACCGAGTCGGCCCAGTGCCCGAGCGCTACGAAGATGTGCGAGATCATGTGCTGGGCGTGCGAGGCGGCCGGCGCGATGTCGTCGTAGACGCGGGCGGCGCGCAGACCGAGCGGCGCGTGCACCGGATCGTCGTAGGAATGGATCAGATAGTGCGCCGCGCCGGGATGGAGCGGGTTGGCGGCGAAGACCTCCTCCGCCACCGCGGCGGCGCGCATGTAGATGCGGAAGTCGCGCTCTGCCTGTGCCGTGCCGAGGATCGACAGGGCGTAGAAGGCGCGTGCCTCGAGATCGTCCGGATAGCGCTCGGCGAGCTCGCCCATGGCATCCGAGTAGGCGAGATCCCTCTCCAGCTTGTCGCCCTCGCCGTAGAGGAGGTCGACCGCGGCCAGATAGCCCGCCTCGCGCTCGGTCGGCGCCTTCGCCCGACGCGCCTCGGGGGTCGGGGCGTAGTCGGCCAGCGCCGCCAACGCCGCGTCGCGGTCCTGCTCACGCCACAGGGGATGATTGTGGGTCATCGCCTCGCCCCAGTGGGCGAGAGCGAAGTCTGGATCGATCTCCTGCGCCCTCTGGAACGCCTGGCGAGCGTCGTCGTACTCGAAGCTGTGCAGCAGCAGTACGCCGCGGAGGAAGTCGTCTTGCGCCGCCGGTGCACCCGAGTTGGGGAAGTCGATGCGACCGAGGCTGTTCGTCGCCGCGGAGGCGGAGCCGAGCGCGGCGACGAGTGCGACGGCGGTGAGCAGCGAGAAACGTCGGATCGGGACTCTCATGCGGACCTCCTTCGGGTGGGGAGCGATTCTACCGCGCCACCCGATCGCTTCCGGCAGCGGTCGAGGGTTGCCGGCGCGGGGGAGTGGCGCGCCGGTCGGGCCCGGCGGGAGGTAGACTGGGTTCGTGCCCGACGACGCGACCGAACCGGCAGAGGTCCTGCTCAGCGAAGAGGCTATCTCCGAGCGGGTCGACGAGCTCGCCGCCGAGATCGACCGCGATTACGCCGATGTCGAGGAGCTGTTCATGGTCGGTGTGCTGCGCGGTGCCTTCATCTTCCTGGCCGATCTCGCCCGACGGCTGACCATCCCGCGTCGGGTCGACTTCATCGCCGTGGCGAGCTACGAGGAGGGGGAGCGTGCCCTGGGAGACGTGCGGCTGATCATGGACGTGCGGTCGTCGATCGAGGGCAAGCACGTGCTGATCGTCGAGGACATCGTCGACACCGGCCACACCATGCAGTTTCTGCAGTCGACCTTCGCGGCGCGCCATCCGGCCTCCTGCCGCGCCTGCGCTCTGGTCCGCAAACGGGCGGCGCACGAGGTACCGGTCGATCTCGACTACCAGGGATTCGACATCCCCGACCTCTGGGTGGTGGGCTACGGCCTCGACTACGACGACCGGTACCGGACGCTGCCCTACATCGCCCGCTTCGAGCCTTGAGCAGGAGGGCCTCCGTCGGCACCGTCTCCTGGTAGGATTCCGGCCCTACCGACGAATCATGCGAGTCTGTTCGAACCGATCGAAGGAGGATCCGGTGGAGAGAATCTGGAAGAGGAGCCTGGTGGCTCTGACCGTCGTCTGTCTGCTCGTTCCGTCGCTCGTGGCGGCGCAGAAGAACGAATCCGAGGCGCCCGGGAGCAAGCTGAACCCGAAGACCTTCGCCGGGCTCGAGCTGCGCGGCATCGGCCCGGCGCTGATGTCGGGCCGCATCGCCGACGTGGCGATCGATCCGATGGATCGCAGCGTCTGGTACGTCGCCGTCGGCAGCGGTGGGGTCTGGAAGACGGTCAACGCCGGCACCACCTGGGAGTCGATCTTCGACGGCCAGCCGTCCTACTCGATCGGCTGCATTACCCTCGACCCGGCGAACCCGCAGATCGTCTGGGTCGGCACCGGCGAGAACGTCGGTGGCCGCCACGTCGGCTATGGCGACGGTGTCTACCGCAGCCTCGACGGCGGCAAGAGCTGGGAGCTCATGGGGCTCGCCGACTCCGAGCACATCGGCAACATCGTCATCGACCCGCGCGACTCGGACGTGATCTACGTCGCTGCGCAGGGACCGTTGTGGTCGGCGGGTGGCGAGCGGGGGTTGTACAAGAGCACCGACGGCGGCGAGAGCTGGGAGAAGATCCTCGGCGGTGGCGAGTACACCGGGGTCAACGAGGTGCGGATGGACCCGCGCGACCCCGACCTCCTCTACGCCTCGACCCATCAGCGAATCCGCACGGTGGCCGCGCTCGTCAACGGTGGTCCGGAGAGCGGTATTCACAAGTCGACCGACGGTGGCGCAACCTGGCGCGAGCTCGAGAACGGCCTGCCCGAGGAGGACATGGGGAAGATCGGGCTGGCGATCTCGCCGCTCGACCCCGACGTCGTCTACGCGACCATCGAGCTCGCCTACCGCAAAGGCGGCTTCTGGCGCTCGACCGACCGCGGCGAGACGTGGGAGAAGAGGAGCGACTACGTCTCCGGCGCCACCGGGCCGCACTACTACCAGGAGATCTTCGCCAGCCCGCACAAATTCGACCGCGTCTACCAGATGGACAACCGGCTGATGGTCACCGAGGACGGGGGCAAGACCTTCGAGCGTGTCGGCGAGGAGAACAAGCACGGCGACAACCACGCCATGGCGTTCGACCCGGATGATCCCGAGTATCTCCTGGTCGGCTCCGACGGCGGTCTCTACGAGAGTTGGGATCTGGGCAAGACCTGGAAGTTCGCCGCCAACCTCCCGGTGACCCAGTTCTACAAGGTGGCGATCGACTACGACGAGCCGTTCTACAACGTCGTCGGCGGGACCCAGGACAACTCGACCCAGTACGGGCCGTCGCGCACTCTGGCCGTCAACGGCATCCGCAACTCCGACTGGGTGATCACCGTCTTCGCCGACGGCCACCAACCGGCGATCGACCCGACGAACCCCGACATCATCTACTCCGAGTGGCAGCAGGGCAATCAGGTGCGCTACGACCGCAAGACGGGCGAGATCGTCTACATCCAGCCGCAGCCCGAGCCGGAAGATCCGCCGGAGCGCTGGAACTGGGACTCGCCGATCCTGATCAGCCCGCACGATCCGGCGCGGATCTACGTCGCCAGTCAGCGGGTTTGGGTGAGCGAGGACCGTGGCGACAGCTGGCGGCCGATGAGCGGCGATCTGACGCGCGACGAAGATCGTCTGCTCCTGCCGATGATGGACCGCGTCTGGAGCGACGACGCGCTGTGGGACCTCTGGGCGATGTCGAACTTCAATACCATCACCTCGCTCTCCGAGTCACCGCTCGAGGACGGGCTGTTCTACGTCGGCACCGATGACGGCCTCGTCCAGGTGACCGAGGACGGCGGCGCGACGTGGCGGCGCATCGACTCCCTGCCGGGCGTACCCGATCGCGCGTTCGTCAACGACATCAAGGCCGATCTGCACGACGTCGACACGGTCTACGTGGCGTTCGACAATCACAAGGAGGGTGACTTCGCGCCGTATCTGCTGAAGAGCACCGATCGAGGTCGAAGCTGGAAGTCGATCGCCGGCGATCTGCCGGACCGTCACCTGGTCTGGCGCCTGGTGCAGGACCACGTGAATCCCGACCTGCTCTTCGTCGGAACCGAGTTCGGCATCTACTTCACGGTGGACGGTGGCGAGCGTTGGGTCGAGCTGACCGGCAACATGCCGAACATCTCGTTTCGCGATCTCGCCGTCCAGCGGCGCGAGAACGATCTCGTCGGCGCCTCGTTCGGGCGCAGCTTCTGGATCCTCGACGACTACACGCCGCTCAGGCAGGTGAACGAGGAGATGCTCGAGAAGGAGGCGATTCTCTTCCCGGTGCGCAAGGCCTGGTGGTACGTCGAGCGCCGCCCTCTGGGAAGCGGCGGCAAGGCCTCGCAGGGCGACGCCTTCTTCCTCGCTCCGAATCCCCCGTTCGGCGCCGTCTTCACCTACTACTTGCGGGACGACCGCAAGACGGATCTCGAGGAGCGGCGAGCGCGCGAGGAGGGGATCGCCGCCGAGGGTGGCGACACGCCGTATCCCGGTTTCGAGGTGATGAAGGAGGAGGCGCTGGAGAAGGATCCGGTCGTGCTGCTGACGGTGGAGGACTCGGCTGGCGCCGTCGTGCGGCGCCTGACCGGACCGGC
>JAWVZD010000256.1:0-4517 GCA_033722395.1 Thermoanaerobaculia bacterium
GGACTCGCCGATCCGTGGGTGGCGCATCGATTCATTCTACTTGGCGGAAATCGTAGTATTCCCACTTTTCCGGCCATCTCTCCTGCAGATCGAGCCGAGTTGCCGTGAGCAGCGATACCCGAGCCTTCTCCGCCCGTATCCTGGAGCACACCGACCAAGGCGGAGGCGAACGGAGGATCATGCCATGAGGCCGACGAAGGCGACGAGGAAGCATTCGATCAGAAGATCGGCACGGCTCGTTCCCGTCGTCTCGGTCGCTCTTTTGATCGCCTGTCAGATGTCGATCGCGATACCCGTGCGGGCCACGGATGACGAGATTCCCGCGCCGTTGCGTCGATTGACGGATCTTCTCGGTTCCTGGAGGGCCGACCGCGTCGAGTTCCTGGACGAGAGCGGTGCGGTGCGTCGAGTCTCGGCCGCCACGATGGAGAATCGGGCCCGCCTCGACGGCCTCCTGGTGGCTCACGTCGGGCGTCTCGAGGATCCGCCGATCGAGGTTCGTGGTTGGTACTACTGGGATCCGGACCGTGAGACCCTTCGGCTCTCGACGGTGACGTCGAGCGGCCGGCACGACGAGTTCGTGGGTAGCTGGGAGAACGGCGATCTGGTCCTGGTGACCGAGCCGCGAGCCAGCTACGAGGGGCGCCTCTTCCGCCTGTCGCAGCGCGAGATCGAGCGCGACTCCTTCCTCGAAACCCTGGAGGTCTCGACGGACGGAGGTCGCTCCTGGCGCACCTCGAGCCGTCAGCGCATGCGCCGCGTCGGGAGCGAGACGGCGAACGGTCGTCCGGCCGTCCTGGAGGCCTTGGGTGAATACGTCGGACACTGGCGGGCCGAAGATCGGATCGACCGCGACGGGAATCCGTTCCACTTCGAGTACGACCTCGAGTGGCTCGATGCGGAGCGGAGCATCGTCGAGATGGCCGTCCTGCAGGTGCGCCCCGGCCGAACGACCGTCGTTTTCGAAGGGTACAAGGGGCTCGAGCCGTCCGGCGACGGCGTCTATTACTTCGGCGTCAGTCCCTCGGTGCGAGGTGCTCGAGGCGAGGTGATCCTGGAGGGAGACGACCTGGTCACGGTCTACGAGGGCTGGAGTCCGGGCGGTCGGATGGTCGAGGTTCGCGACGTCTTCTCCCGGGTCGATGCGGATAAGGACAGCTTCGTGTCGCGCACGTATCTCCGTTCGGATTCCGATGTCGAGTGGCGGCAGATCGGCGAGGACCACTGGCGCCGCACGGCCGACGAGCCAGTACTGGAAGAATAGCGGCGAGATCTGGTTGACGGCCATGCGCCTCGAGGCGCGCCGAGTCGAAGGGTCGTGAGCCTGTCCGCGAGCGAGGTGTGAAGGCGCTGAACCGCCTCGTCGCGGCCCCCGTAGATCGGTCGAGCGAGCCGACCGGGACCTCGTCACCCCGAAAGGGAGTGTCGATCGGTCCCAGCGGATCCACGCGATGACGCCCGACACCGAGACAGGCGATCTCGAAGCACTGCGGTCGAGCGATTCGACCGAGCGACGCACCGAGCTTGCCCTGTCGAGGACCGTGCTCGCCGCCGAGCGGACCTTCACCGCCTGGGTCAAGACGGCAATCGGTTTCCTGGCGGGTGGCCTCGGTCTCGCCAGGTTGATGCAGGCCGAGCTCGAGGGGCCGCACGGACTGCTGATCCTGGGTGCGTCCTTCCTGATGGTGGTAGTGGCGATGGTCATCGCCGTCCACGCGATGCAACGGTACCGGCAGCGCACCGGCGAGCTCGGCTCGCAGGCCCTCGGCCGCTGGTCGCCGCGGGTCGTGGTCTTCATCGGTGCCAGCCTCGTGGTGGTCGGAATCGCCGCCCTGATCTGTCTGTGGAGGCTGTGAGATCGAGGGGTTGCCGCGCTGCCTGGGCAAACCCGAGCGACCCCCTTGCGTATCAGTGGTGCCTGGGCCGTCGATCGCACCGAGAGCGCACCGCGAGCGCACGGAGCACCTCGAACCGGGCTCGTCGAGGGTGAGCGACAGAACTCGACCGGGACGCCGAGAAGGGAGCCGAGCCCGATGCGAAAGGTCAGCATTTCGTCGATTCTCTGTGTCGCCGCCCTGCTTTTCGCAGTTGCCACCGTCGATGCGCAGGAGGACAGCGACTCGCCCTGTTCCACCGATAAGGCCCATCAGTTCGATTTCTGGATCGGCGATTGGGAGGTGACGACGCCCGACGGGCAGGTAGCCGGCAGGAACGAGATCGTGCCGTTGCTCGACGGCTGCGTGCTGATGGAGAACTGGGTGGGAACCTCCGGCAGCAAGGGCACGAGCTACAACTTCTACAACCCCCGCAAGGAGCGCTGGCAGCAGTTCTGGGTGTGGCAGAACGGCACCACGCTCGAGACCGAGGGGGGCTTGGTGGACGGCAGCATGGTGCTCGAAGGCGAATCGCTCGATCGCGAAGGCAAGCCGGTCGTGAACCGCATCACCTTCTACGACAACCCCGACGGCACGGTGCGCCAGCACTGGGAGATCTCGCGCGACGGCGGCGAGACCTGGCGGACGGCGTTCGACGGGCTCTACCGGAAGAGCAGTTGAACGAGTAGTGGACGGGTCCGAGGAGTGACGTGGTCGTCCGTTCCCGGTCTTGGTCGTCCCGGACCATGGAGACGGCATGAGAAGACCCATCGATCGCACTGTCGGTCTGTTCTCCACATGCGCTGTTCTCGTTCTGGGCGGTGCGCTCCTTGGGGAGCAGATCATCGAGGGCGGGGGCTGGGAGCAGGCGTTCGCGCCCAGCTCGGCCGGCGGCTCCATCGCCTACTACGAGGTCCCGGGCGCACCGCCGACGGTGCCGCTCGTCGTCGTCTCGGGTGGCCCGGGGAGCGATCATCGCTACATGCACGCGGGGGGAGCGTTCGAGGCGCTCGCCAGAAGACGCCGGGTCGTGATGTTCGATCAGCGGGCGACCGGCGCCTCGAGCCCGGCTCCGGCCGAGCCGACGATCGACCAGTGGCTTGCCGACATCGACGCGGTCCGCCGGGCGCTGGGTGTCGAGACGATCGATCTGCTCGGCCACTCCTTCGGCGGCTATCTCGCCATGAGCTACGCCGTGGAGCAGGGCGAGCGAGTGCGGAGCCTGGTGCTGGTCGATTCGGCGGCGCCGGATCTGGAGGAGAACGTCCAGCTGCTCGCCGAGATCTACCCGGAGCGGGCGGAGGAGTGGGCGGAAGTCCGAGCCGGTCTCTCCGAGCGGTTCCCGGCCGAGGCAATCGCGCTCTTTTTCTCGATGGAGTTCGTCGATCCGGCGTGGCTCGAGCGCTATCTCGAGCACGTCTCGGGCTTGACCTACGATATCGGCGTCAACAACGCCCTGCGACGCGACATGGAACGGCGGGCGCTTGCCGATCGCGTCGGGGAGATCGTTCAGCCGGTCCTCGTCCTCCACGGCCGACACGACGCCGTGCTGGCGCCGGTCACCAGCTGGAAGATCCACCGCGAGCTCACCGACTCCCGCTTCCAAGTGATCGAGCAGAGCGGCCACATGCCGTTCGTCGAGCGTCCGGAGGAGTTCGTCGCCGCGGTCGCTGCCTTCCTGGCGCAGATCGACGCCGTGCGGGCGGAGTGACGGCGGAGTGCAGGGTGCCTGAGCGCCGGATCTAGTCGACCGGTCCCGCTCTCGAGGCGTAGAGATTCGCTACCCGGATCGCGGCGACTTCGGTCGGCTCCACGGAATGTCGCGGTGACGCCACCGGAACCAGGATGCGCAGATAGGCCTCGCCTTCGAAGGCGTCGAGCTCGGGCCAAGCGGACGCGAGCGCGGGGGACTCCAGGAGATCGACGCCGATCGGATCCGCGGCGGGATCCCACACCAGGGCCGGGAAGCCGAGGGTCGCGCCCCATCCGTGCGGATGTAGCGAGCCGCGAACCTCGCCTCGCCTCCACGAGCCTCGGAGCGGTTCGACCAGGTGATGGTTCGCCTTTCCGGGAGCGAGCGTGCCGTAGACCGCCAATCGGCAGTGGGCGCCCTCGATCTGGCGTCGGATCGCCGGCTCGAGATCGTCGGCGAGAGTAGCTGATTCGGTCGACCCTCGCGCACCGTCGAGCCTGCGCCGCCGGTTGATCGCACGCAGCGCCGCGATCAGGCCCGGCGTCGCCTCCGGCAGGGCATCGGTGGCCATCCGGTCGAGCCCCTAGGTCGCTCCCGAATCAGGCGATACGTGACGGAAGGCCTCCGTCGTGGTGGCAGCCGCGCCTAGCGCGGCGAGGAAGGCGACGATCAACAGGCCGGCACCGGTACGGAATCCTCCGAGCGCGCAGTACGCAACGAGACCTCCGGCGACGGTGCCGAGCGCGGCGCCTGCCGAAGTGCGTTCGACCAGACCCCCGCCGGGTCGAAGCACCCCCCGCACCAGAAGCCACTGGACGACGGCGAGGACGCCACCGGTGCCCGCTCCGACGACGATCAGCGCGGCCATCTCCTCGAGCAGGCGACCCTTGTCGAAGCCCAGCGCTTCGACCGCCACGGTGGAGATGGTGAGCCCCAGGGACAGGCCGACC
>JAWVZD010000257.1:0-4497 GCA_033722395.1 Thermoanaerobaculia bacterium
CTGGCCGTGGAGTTGGAGGAGAAGGGCTACTCCTGGCTCGAGCAGAAGGTCGCGGAAGAGCCCGCCGCGATGCAGCCGAGCGCGTGAGGTCGACGATGAGCGCACCGACGACTGTTTCCGCCGACCGTTTCCTCACCCAGGCCGATGCCTTCCAGCTGGCGCTCGACGCGGCCGAGCCGGAGCGGCTGAAGGCGCTCAGGCGCGAGGCGCGCCTGCGTTTCGGCGAGCTCGGCATGCCGACGACGCGGCTCGAGGAGTGGCGCTTCACCAACATCGCGCCGATCGCCAAGACCGAGTTCACCCTGGCCGACGATCTCGGCGGGGTGGAGCGGGCGGCGATCGAGCGCTACTTCTACCCGGAGCTCGCACGCGTCACGCTGGTCAACGGACGCTTCTCCGCCGAGCTCTCCGATCTCGACGGCCTGCCGGAGGGCGTCGTCGTCACCAGCCTGGCCGAGGCGCTCGAGCTCTATCCCGAGGAGGTCGACCGGTATCTCGGCCGCCTGGCGAGCTTCGACGAGCGTCACTTCGTGGCTCTGAACACCGCCTTTCTCAGCGACGGCGTCTTCATCAAGGTGCCCCGCGGGGTGGTGGTCGAGCAGGCGTTGAACCTCCTGTCGGTCGCCAAGCCGGACGCCGAGGGCGAGCCGGTGGCCTTCTTCCCGCGCATCCTGATCGTCGCCGAGGAGTCGAGCCAGATCCGTCTGGTCGAGCACTACGTCACCGTCGGCGAAGGGCCGTACTTCTCCGCTCCGGTCACCGAGGTCGAGGTCGGACCGAACGCCGGAGTCGACCACTACAAGCTGGAGCGCGAGTCGCTCGAGTCGTATCAGATGGCGACGCTCGCCCTGCGGCAGGATCGTGACAGCCGCTTCTCGTCGCAATCGATCTCCTGGGGTGGCGGGATGGTGCGAAACGACGTCCATGCGATGATCGAGGGCGAGGGCGCCGACTGCATCCTGAACGGCCTCTACCTGGTCGAGGGCGACCAGCTCGTCGACAACCACATGCGGGTGGAGCACGCCGCGCCGCACTGCGACAGCCACGAGCTCTACAAGGGGATCCTCGAGGGACGGAGCCGCGCCGTCTTCACCGGCCGGATCTACGTCCACGAGGGGGCGCAGAAGACCGACGCCAAGCAGACCAACCGCAACCTCCTGCTCTCGCCGGAGGCGCTCTGCAACTCCCACCCGCAGCTCGAGATCTTCGCCGACGACGTCAAGTGCACCCACGGCTCGACCGTCGGCCAGCTCGACGAGCAGGCGATCTTCTACCTGCGCTCGCGCGGCATCGGCGAGGAGGCGGCGCGTAGCCTGCTGACCTACGCGTTCGCCAGCGACATCGTCGGGCGCATTCAGATCGAGCCGGTACGGCACGACCTGGAGGAGTTCCTGTTCCGGCGACTGCCGAAGGGAGAGATCGTCCGGCAGGCGGTCTGAGGATGACGGTCGCTCGGGAGAAGTCCGCAGGCGCGACGCCGGCCGATCGGGTGTCCGATCGGGCGCCCGTCGAGCCGATCGACGCGACGCGGGCGCGGCGCGACTTTCCGATCTTCGAGCGCCGGGTGCACGGCCGGCCGCTGGTCTACCTCGACTCGGCGGCGTCGGCGCAGAAGCCGCGCCAAGTGATCGACGCCGAGCGCGACTGCTACGAGCGCTACTACTCGAACGTTCACCGCGGGGTGCACGCCCTGTCGGTCGAGGCGACCGATGGCTACGAGGCGGCGCGGCACAAGGTGGCACGTCTCCTGGGCTGCGGCTGCCATCGCGAGATCGTCTTCGTGCGCGGCACCACCGAGGCGATCAACCTGGTCGCTTCGACCTTCGTCCGCCAGCGGCTGGGCGAGGGGGACGAGGTGCTGATCACCGGCCTCGAGCACCACTCGAACATCGTGCCGTGGCAGCTGCTCTGCGAGGAGAAGCGGGCGCACCTCAAGGTGGCGCCGATCGACGAGAGAGGCGAGGTCGACCTGGCCGAGTTCGAGCGCCTGCTCTCCGAGCGCACCCGAATCGCCGCCTTCGCGCACGTCTCGAACGCCCTCGGGACGGTCAACCCGGTGCGCGCCATGGTCGAGATGGCGGCGGCGCGCGGTGTGCCGACGCTCATCGACGGCGCCCAGGCGGCGCCGCATCTCGCCGTCGGCGTGGGGGAGATCGGGTGTGACTTCTACTGCATCTCGGGGCACAAGATGTACGGCCCGTCCGGCATCGGCGCGCTGTGGGCACGGCTCGAGCGTCTGGAAGAGATGCCGCCCTACCAGGGCGGTGGCGAGATGATCGCTTCGGTCAGCTTCGAGAAGACCACCTTCAACGTGCCGCCGCACAAGTTCGAGGCCGGTACACCGAATATCGCCGGCGCGATCGGCATGGGAGCGGCGGCCGACTATCTGCAGCGCCTCGGTCTTGCTGCCATCGGCACCCACGAGCAGCAGGTGCTCGACTACGCCACCGAGCGGGTCGGTGCGATCGACGGTGCCCGCCTCGTCGGCACGGCGCGGCACAAGGAGGCGGTGCTGTCGTTCACCCTGGAGGGCATCCACCCGCACGACGCCGGCACTATCCTCGACCGCGAGGGGATCGCCGTGCGCGCCGGTCACCACTGCGCCCAGCCGGTCATGGATCGTTTCGGCATCCCGGCCACCATCCGCGCTTCGTTCGGTCTCTACAACACGATCGAGGACGTCGATCGGCTGATGGAGGGGTTGGAGAAGGTGGCGGAGATCTTCGGATAGCCACCGTCCCACGACCTACGGCCCGAAACCGAGACCCGAGAGCATGGAACTCCGCGAGCTCTACCAGGAAGTCATCCTGGACCACAACAAGAAGCCGCGTAACTTCGGCACGCTCGCAGCGGCGACTCACGAGGCCGATGGCGACAACCCGCTGTGCGGCGATCAGCTCCACATCTCGCTCGTCTTGGACGGTGACCGGGTCGAGGAGGTGCGCTTCGACGGTTCGGGCTGCGCCATCTCGACGGCTTCGGCGTCACTGATGACCGAGGCGGTCAAGGGGCGCACGCGGGACGAGGCGGAGCAGATGTTCGAGGCCTTCCACGACCTGCTGACCGGCGACCCGAGTGCCCTCGAGGAGGCCTCGGCCGAGCTCGGCAAGCTGGCCGTGTTCCAGGGCGTGCGCGAGTTCCCGGTGCGCGTCAAGTGCGCCACCCTCGCCTGGCACACGCTGAAAGCGGCGCTCGAGGGCAAGGAGAGCCCGGCGACGACGGAGTAGGTCCGCTGGTCTTCGGATGAGCAGTCCGGCAGGCATTCCGATCGGTCGGGCGGCGAGCTATCGCTGCTCCTGGTGCGGCGAGCACAACGAGGTTTCGATCGACCCGTCGGGGGGGCTTCGCCAGCGCCTGGTGGAGGACTGCTGGGTCTGCTGCCGGCCGAACGTTCTCGAGCTCTCACTCGGCGCTGACGGCGACGTCACATTAACGGCCGCGCGCGAGAGCGACTGACCTCTCTCCACGGGTTCCGCCCAGCGCTCCCCTCGTGGCCAGACCCGGCACGAGCTGAGATTTCGTCGATAGCTCCGGAGCCGCCCGCTGCGATACCCTAGATCGTCCAGTGTCCACCGCCACCGCCTACCAGCAGGGTCCTTGGGATCTGACCGAGCTCCTTCAGGAGCCGTCGGAAGAGGTGCTGGCCGAGGTTCTGCAGGGCCTCGAGGAGGCGGTGGAGCGCTTCGAAGGGCGACGAGAGGAGCTCGACGAGGCGATGGCGCCGGAGGGCTTCCTCGGTATCGTGCGCCAGTACGAGGCGCTGGTCGAGCAGAGCGTGGTGCCGGCCTCGTACGCCTCGCTGTGGTTCTCGGCCGACACGCAGTCGTCGGCGGCGCTCACGTTCCGCAACCGCATCCAGCAGGCGCTGACCGGGCTTCAGAACCGGATCCTGTTCTTCAGCCTGTGGTGGAAGGGGCTCGGCGACGAGGCGGCCGAGCGGTTGCTGCCTTCGGCCGAGGCGGAGCCGGATCTGCGACACTTCCTGGAGGACTTGCGCCGCCTCCGCCCGTTCACCCTCGACGAGCGTTCCGAGCAGATCGTCAACCTGAAGGACGCCAACGGCATCTCGGCCGTACTGACGGTCTACTCGATGCTCACCAACCGGCTCGAGTTCGAGCTCGAGATCGACGGCGAGGTCCGCACGCTGACGCGTGACGAGCTCGCCCGCCACGTGCGCTCGCCGCAGGCCGAGCGGCGTGAGGCCGCGTACCGGGAGCTGCTGCGGGTCTTCGCCGGCGAGGCGAACATCCTGGCGCAGATCTACAGCAATCGGGTGCGCGATTGGGCGAGCGAGAATCTCGAGCTCAGGGGATTCTCGTCGCCGCTCGCGGTGCGCAACCTGGCGAACGACATCCCGGACGAAGCGGTCGAGACCCTGCTCGAGGTCTGCCGCGAGCGTTCGACGGTCTTCCACCGCTACTTCCGGCTCAAGGCCGGCTGGCTGGGGATGGACCGCCTCAGTCGCTTCGACGTCTACGCCCCGATCGAGGAGTCGGA
>JAWVZD010000258.1:0-4496 GCA_033722395.1 Thermoanaerobaculia bacterium
CGAGCGCGAGATCCGGCTCGCCGGCCCTCCGCTCGCCGAGATCCGGCGCGCCATCGCCGTGCGGCGCGACGAGACCGAGCTTCTCGGTCGCCTCGATAGCGCGGTCGAGACCTTCGTGGGATCGCCTCTGTACGAGGAGATCTACGCCCGCTGGTACGGCGAGGAGCCGCCGTTCTGGACGCCCCGGCGTGTCGGCTTCGTGATGGCGGTGATCCTGGTGCTGACGATCCTCCTGATGACCCTGTGGCGCTACCGCGCCGTGGTCGAGGCGAACCGGCGCCTGCGCCGAGCGATCGAGGAGCGCGAGCGGGCGACCGAAGAGCTCGAGCGCAGTCAGGCGAAGCTCGGGGCGATCTTCGAGCGGGCACAGAACGCCATCGTCCTGGCCGACGACGAGGCGTGCTGGATCGAGGTCAATCCGGCGACCTGTCGCCTGCTCGGTCGATCGCGCGACGAGCTGGTCGGCTCGTATCCCTGGGATCTCACCCCAGAGGGGAACGAAGAGGACGGCCGTCGGTTGTGGAAGCGATTCCTCGAGGACGGAGTGCTCGACGGCGAGTTTCCGCTCGTCGACGCGGAGGGCAAGACGATCTACACCGACTACTCCGCCGTGGCCAACATCCTGCCGGGTCTCCACCTGTCGATCATGAGCGACATTACGGCCCGGAAGCGGGCCGAGGAGGAGCGCGCGGAGTTGCAGCGTCAGCTCGCCCAGTCCCAGAAGATGGAGGCGATCGGCACTCTGGCCGGCGGCATCGCGCACGACTTCAACAACATCCTCACTGCCATCCTGGGCTACGCCGACCTCGCCAAGAAGGAGGTCGAGGAGGGCTCGGTGGCGGCGGTTCATCTGGAGACCATCTCCACCGCCGGCGGGCGGGCGCGCGACCTGGTGCGGCAGATCCTGTCGTTCAGCCGTCAGGCGGAGCAGGCGATGCGACCGCTCCGCCTGGGGGCGCTCGTCGACGAGGCGGCTCAGATGCTGCGCGCCACGCTGCCGGCGACGATCGATCTCGTGGTGCAGCGGAAGGTCGACGGGCTGGTGAGCGCCGATCCGGTGCAGATGCACCAGATCCTCATCAACCTGTCCACCAATGCCATGCAGGCGATGGAGAAGGGCGGCGGGGGGGTGCTCGAGATCGGGCTCGACGAGGTCCACCTCGGGGAGCGCGAGGTGGCGAAGCGCTTTCCCGGGCTCGGACCCGGTCGCTACCAGCTCCTCTGGGTACGGGACGAGGGGATCGGCATGGACGACGAGGTCAGGCGGCGCATCTTCGAGCCGTTCTTCACCACCAAGGAGGGCGAGCGGGGCACGGGGCTCGGCCTATCGGTCGTGCACGGCATCATCGCCGCACACGGCGGCGCCGTCACGGTCGATAGCGAGCCCGAACGGGGCAGCCGCTTCGATATCTATCTGCCGCTCTTGGACGAGGAGCCCGACGACGAGGTCCCGGAGCCGCCGAGGACGGTGGTCGGGGGCCGCGAGCGGATCATGCTGGTCGACGACGAGGAGACTCTCCTCGAGCTGATGGGACGGACCCTCACCGGCCTGGGCTACGAGGTCGACGCCTTCACTTCGCCTCGCGAGGCGCTCGAAGCGCTCCGCGATTCGCCGTCGGGATACGATCTGGTGTTGAGCGATGTCGCCATGCCCGATCTCCCCGGTGACGAGTTGACCGAAGAGATGCTCCAGATCCGACCCGATCTACCGATCGTTCTGTGCACCGGTTTCACCGAGCGACTGCTCGAACCGGCCGAGGTGCGGCGCCTCGGGGCGCGGCAGCTGCTGCTCAAGCCGATGGCGCTCAGCGAGCTGGCCTCGGCGGTCCGCCGGGCGCTCGACGAGCCGGCTGTTGCGGCCGGCGATTGAGAGGCCGCCGCCGCGTGTCCGCCGTCTCGCTGAAGACCGCCGTCGCGCGGGCGGTCTACGCCCTGGTCGCTTCGACCTCGCGCCTCGCCGTGGTCGAGGGGGGCGAGACGATCGAGCGCCTACGGGCGGAGGAGGGGGCGGCACTGGTGTGCTTCTGGCACAGCCGCATCCTCGGTTGCACCCGGTACTGCCAGCTCGAGCTCGTCCGGCGGGGCGTTCCGGTCCGCGTGATGGTGAGCCGATCCGAGGACGGCGAGATCATCTCCCGCATCATCGAGTCGTGGGGAGCGCAGACGGCGCGCGGCTCGACGAGCCGCGGCGGGAGCGCGGCGCTGCGGCGACTGACGCGCTTCCTCGGCGAGCCGCCGGCGGTGGCGATCACCACTCCGGACGGTCCGCGCGGTCCGGCGCGCCGGGTGCAGCCCGGCACGGTCCTGGCGGCCGAGCTGGCCGGAGTTCCGATCGTACCGATGAGCTACGCCGCGAGCCCAGCCTGGCGGCTGTCGTCGTGGGACCGCTTCGTCGTGCCCAGGCCCTTCAGCCGCCTGGCGGTGGTGATCGAGCCGCCGCTCGCGATCGAGCGCCGCGGCGGCGCTGCGGCACGCGAGGCGGTGCGCGAACGGCTCGAGCGGTCCCTGCGGCGCGCCGACCGGCGGGCGGCCGAGCGGCTCGCCTCGGCCGGCTGACGGCGGTCGGCCGCGAGCGGCCGGTGGCGGGCTCCGATATACTCGGCTCCCCCCGCGGTTCCATCCGTAGACCAGCGATCGGCGAAGGTTCCATGACCGGTAAGCGGCGCAAGGCGAGAGAGATGGCGGTCCAGATGCTCTACCAGCGCGATCTGGGAGGGAGCGACCTGGAGGAGATTCTGGCCGGCTTCGACCCGTCCGAGTCGTCGCTCGACGAGGGGGAGGAGGACCGCCCCGAGCCGATCGAGCCGGCGGTCTTCGAGCACGCCGCGTCGCTGGTGCGAGGCACCGTCGAGCATCTCGAGGAGATCGATCGGCTGATCGGTTCGCAGGCCGACAACTGGCGGCTCGAGCGGATGCCGGCGGTCGACCGCAACATCCTCCGCCTCGGGGTCTACGAGTTCCTCCAGCAGCCGGACGTGCCGAAGCTGGTGGTGATCGACGAGGCGATCGAGCTGGCGAAGCGCTACGGCTCGGAGAACTCGAGCTCGTTCGTCAACGGCCTGCTCGACGGTCTGGTCAAGCAGCATTCCTTCCCAGGCTCGCTCACCTGAGGGCGGCGGGAGACACGAGCCGCGATCCGAGCTAGGATTCCGACCCGAACGAGGACCGATCCGATGTCGACCTACGACCATCGCTCGATCGAGGCGAAGTGGCAGGATCGCTGGGAGGCGGACCGCGTCGCCGAGGTCGATCTGGACGCGCCCGGCGACGAGGCCTACATGCTGATGATGTTCCCCTATCCGTCGGGGGACCGTCTGCACGTCGGTCACGGCCGCAACTACATCATGGGCGACGTGGTCTATCGCTACTGGTCGATGAACGGACGCCAGGCCCTGAACCCGATGGGCTGGGACGCCTTCGGTCTGCCGGCCGAGAACGCCGCCATCAAGCTGGGGGTCCATCCGCGCGACTCGACGCTGGCCAACATCGCCCGCATGAAGGAGCAGTACCGCAGCTGGGGCATCCTCTACGACTGGTCGAAGGAGATCGCCTCCTGCGAGCCGGACTACTACCGCTGGAACCAGTGGTTGTTCCTCCGCATGCTCGAGAAGGGGCTGGCCTACCGCAAGAAGGCGCCGGTCAACTGGTGTCCGAGCTGCGCCACCGTGCTGGCCAACGAGCAGGTCGTCGACGGCGCCTGCGAGCGCTGCGAGACGCCGGTCGAGCAGCGCGACCTCGAGCAGTGGTTCTACCGCATCACCGACTACGCCGAGCGGCTGCTGGCCGGCCTCGACGAGCTCGACGGCTGGCCCGAGCGGGTCAAAGTCATGCAGCGCAACTGGATCGGGCGCTCGACCGGTGCGGAGCTCGACTTCGAGATCCCGGCGCTCGGCGAGAGCCTGCGCGTCTTCACCACCCGCCCCGACACCGTGCACGGCGCCACCTTCATGGTGGTGGCGCCGGAGCATCCACTGGTGGAACGCCTCGTCGCCGGTCATCCGCAACGCCAGGAGATCGAGAGCTGGATCCGGTCGGTGCGGAACACCTCGCGCATCGAGCGGGAAGGGGAGGGGTTGGAGAAGGAGGGTTGGGACACCGGTGCGGTAGCGATCAACCCCGCCACCGGCGAGGAGATCCCGGTGTGGATCGCCAACTACGTGCTGCTCGAGTACGGCACCGGCGCCATCATGGCGGTGCCGGCGCACGACGAGCGCGACTTCGACTTCGCCCGGCAGGAGGGGCTGGCGATCCGCATGGTCTACCACCGCGACGGCGAGCGCGAGGATCCCGACGAGCTCGAGGCGGCGACCATCGACGAAGGCGTGATCCTCGACATCCCCGGCTTCGAGGGGCTGCCCAACGCCCCCGAGACGATCCGCCGATTCGTCGACTGGGTCGACTCGGAGGGCTGGGGTCGCGCCCGCGTGACCTACCGGCTGCGCGACTGGCTGATCTCGCGGCAGCGCTACTGGGGCACGCCGATCCCGATCGTCTAC
>JAWVZD010000259.1:0-4488 GCA_033722395.1 Thermoanaerobaculia bacterium
CGTGCCGGCGATCACACATGTCGACTATTCGGCCCGCATCCAGAGCGTCCATCCGGACGACAACCCGCTCTACCACGATCTGCTGACCGCGTTCCGTGACCGCACCGGCTGTGGGGTGATCGTCAACACCTCGTTCAACGTCCGCGGCGAGCCGATCGTCTGCACTCCGGAGGAGGCCTACGTCTGCTTCATGCGGACCAACATGGACTATCTGGTGCTGGGGAACTTCCTGCTCGCCAAGCAGGCTCAACCCGACTGGGTCGAGCACACCGACTGGCGCGACGAGTTCGCCCTCGACTAACGGAGACGGCCGACCGATGTGGTTGAAGAACGAGCTCGTCGCCCTCGACCCGCGGGCCTCCGACTTGAGGAGATTCGCCCTCGTCTTCGGGGGCGCGCTGGCGGCTCTGGGCGCCCTCGCCTGGTACCGTTCGTCGGACCTCGCTCCTTACCTGCTGCTGCCCGCCGCCGTCGTCGTCCTGATCGGTCTGCCGGCGCCGAGGCTCCTACGGGGCCTCTACTACGCCTGGATGGCGATCGGCCTGGTGCTCGGCACCGTGGTCACGGCGATCATCCTGACCACCGTCTTCGTCGTCGCTCTGACGCCGATCGCCCTCGTCATGCGCCTCCTCGGCAAGGACCCACTGGCGCGTGAGATCGACCGCACGGCCGAGAGCTACTGGATCCCGAAGGAGTACGAGCCGCGAGACCGGGACCGCCTGCGCAAGTACTTCTGAGATACTCTGTCGGCGATGAGCAAGGTCTCCGTCCTCACCCAGTTCTGGGAGTTTCTACGCGTGCGCAAGAAGTGGTGGCTCGGCCCGATCGTCTTCGCCCTGCTGCTCGTCGGATTCCTCCTCGTCCTGACCGAGGGATCGGCGCTGGCACCCTTCATCTACACCCTCTTCTGAGCCGCTCGAGGTCACCCGTGCAGCACGCGTCCATGCGGACCCGCGCGGTCCGGCCGCCGGCATGACCAGGCCCGCATCGTCTCTCCACGACGCCGAGCGGCCCTCGCTGTCGATCGCCGCAATCGCCGCGTTCCTGGCGGTCGGACTCCTCGGCTGCGGCGGAGAGCCGCCGCCGGAACCGGTCCCGATCGTCCTGGTGTCGATCGACACGCTGCGCTCCGACCGTCTGCCGGCCTACGGGTACGACGGCGTCGACACCCCGGCGATCGACCGCCTGGCGGCCGACGGGATCGTCTACGAGCGCGCCTACGCCCACGCGCCGGTGACCCTGCCGTCGCACGTGTCGCTGTTCTCGGGAACCCTGCCGAGTCGACACGGCGTACGCGACAACCCCGGCTATCGGGTACCGCGCGATCTCGCCTGGCTGCCCGAGCTGCTGCGCCGCCACGGCTACGCCACCGGCGGCTCGGTGTCGGCGGCCGTGCTGGCAGCGGAGACCGGCATGGACCGCGGTTTCGATTTCTACGACGACGGCTCCCAGGCGACCCCCTCGGACGTCGAGCCCGACGAGTCGCAGACTCCGAGCGAGAGCTACCGCCCCGGCGGCGTCACCGTCGAGCGCGCTCTCACCTGGCTCGACCGGGTCGACCAGCCCCTCTGGTTCCTCTTCGTCCACCTCTACGAGCCACACCGGCCGTACGATCCGCCCGAGCCGTTCGCCTCACGCTACGCCTCGGCCTACGACGGCGAGATCGCCGCCGCCGACGCCGCCGTCGGCAGCCTGCTCGAAGGGCTCGAGGCGCGCGGTCTGTACGACGGCAGTCTGGTCGTCCTGACGTCCGACCACGGCGAGGGCCTGGGTGAGCACGGCGAGCGCGACCACGGCGTCTTCGTCTACCGCGAGAGTCTGCAAGTTCCGCTCATCGTCAAGCTGCCGCGATCGCGGCGAGCCGGCCGCCGGGTCGAGCGACCGGTGCAGCTCGTCGACGTGGTACCGACGATTCTCCGCCGCATCGGTGCGCCACTCGATGCCGACTCGACAGGGCCGGGAACCTCGCTCCTGGCCGACGATGCCGGCGATCGCCTGATCTACGCCGAGTCGTATCTGCCGCGCCTCTACTACGGTGCGAGCGAGCTCCACACCCTGATCGGCAAGCGCCTGCAGTACATCGACAGCCCCAACCCCGAGCTCTACGACCTGGTGGCCGATCCGGCCGGCACGGAGAATCTGATCGATCAGGATCCGGAGATCGTCGATCTCTACCGGCAACGGATCGCGCAGCTGACCTCGGAGCTCGAGCCGCCGCAACCGATCGATCCGGCGACCCGGGAGCGGCTCGCTGCGCTCGGGTATCTCGGCGGAGCGACGCCGGCCACCGGCGACGATCTGCCGGCGCCCCAGGATCAGCTGGATGTCCTGCAGCTCGTCCAGCAGGCTTACGACGACCTGTCGGCGAACCGTCTCACCGCGGCGCGGCGGGGCTTCTCGGAGGCCGTCGAGCGGAATCCGCGCGCCGCCTTCGCCTGGGCTCAGTTGGCGCGCACGGAGCGGCTGCTCGGCAACGACGAGGCGGCGCTCGACGCCATGCTGATGGCGATCCGCCTGGCCGACCACGCGCCGTTCCGACTCCTGCCGACCGCCCGGCTGGCACTGCGCCTCGGCCGGACCGAGGAGGCGGAGGAGCTGGCCCGCGAAGCGCTCGACTGGCGTCCGGCCGAGGCGAAGGGAGTGTTGGCACGCCTCCGCCTGCGCGATGGAAGAGTCGACGAGGCCCACGCCCTCGTGCTGGAGGCGCTCGACGCCGATCCCGGCTGGACGGCGCCGGCCCTCAATCTGCTCAGCATCTACCTCCGGATGGATCGGGCGCAGGAGGCGCTCCGACTCGCCGACGAGATCGACGACCGGATCACCGAGACCCCGATCGGCTTCAACCTGCTGGTCGGCGACGCCCTGGTGCGACTCGGCCGACCGCAGGAGGCGATCGACTGGGTAGAGAAGGAGATCGCGCTCTTCCCCGAGCGTCCGCGCGCCTACGGCTACCTGGCGACGCTCTACGGCAGCCTCGACCGCGCCGAGGAGGCCGGGCTCGCCATCGATCGCCTGCTGGCGAACGTGCCGGGACCGGAGAAGTACCTCACGGCGGTCCGCACGTTGATCCAGCTCGGCTTCCCGCGCGAGGGACTCGATCTACTGGACCGCGGGCGCGAAGAGTTTCCCGACAGCGCCGAGCTCGAAGAGATGCAGACGATCCTCAGTCGGGCGCAGCGCTAGAGGGGGGCAACTCGTCGGCGAAGACGACCTCGACGGTATATTGGGCGCCGTCGGTGAACGTCCCGGCGAGCCAGCGATCGACGAACTCGGCGATCCTCCGCCGACCGAGCTCGCGCACCAGCGGGACGTGCTCTCGGGCCCGACGCTCGACCAACGTCGTCAGGCTGCGGCGCAGCGCCTCGAGCGCCGACTCCTCGTCGCGCAGAATGCTGGTGGTCCTGGGCTCGAGACGGATCTCGGAGGCGTCGACCGCCGGTCGGTTGAAGCCGATCGGAGGGGCCGTCACCCGCAGGCGCCGATCGGCGTGCGTGAACTCCCACGGACCGTCCAGGTCGACGTAGTAGGTGTAGGTCACCGGGACGGTCGCCTCCACCACCACGTCCGGCAGAGCGAGCTGTCCCCACAGCAACGACGAGGTGTCGCGGCGGTGGAAGACCTCGGTCTGCTCGAGGGTGGCGAACTGGAGGTAGGTGGTCCCCTCCATGCGCGTCGCCCACGACACGAAGCGGGTCTCGACCGTGCCCTGGCGAAACGCCGCGGCGACCTGCAGCAGCTCCTCCACCACGGCCCGCGTACCGCGGGCCGCCTCGCCCGGCAGGGCACGGACCGATTGGAAGACGTAGAGTGCCGTGCCGAGCAACGCCAGGCTCACGACGGCGAACGCCACCGGCCAGGCCCAATCCGCCGAGCGGCCTGCCGACGCTTCGTCCCGGCGCCGAGCCGGGGCCGTCCGCGGCGTCCTTTCGTCGTCTCGATCCGTCGGTCTGCTCACGACGGGGAGGATCCTATCGGACCTCGACCGCCGTCGCAGGCGGCGGCTCCCCGTCTACCCGCAGTCGACGTTGCGGTTTCAGCCGTCCAGCACCCGCCGAACGCGCTCGGTGAGCTGGCGCGGTGTGAACGGCTTCGGCAGCCATTCCCTACCGGGTCCGTCGATGCCGCGGCGCTCGACCTCCTCCGGGGTATAGCCCGAGATGAAGAGGGTTCGGACATCCGGCTGGTGCTCGCGAACACGATCGGCCAGGCGGGGTCCCGACATCCCCGGCAGCACGACGTCGCTCACCAGCAGAGCGATCGGCCGCTCGGCCGTCAGCTGCTCGAGCGCCTCCCGGCCGCTGGCGGCGAACAGGACGTCGTAACCGGCCTCTTCGAGAACCGCCCGCATCAACCGCGCTACCAGGGGATCGTCCTCCACCAGTAGGATCCTCGCTGATTTCGCATCCGCCGCCCTCGGCGCCCCGTCCGTCGCCTCGTCGGCGGCCCCCGCCGCGGCGACCCGCGGCAGGTAGATGTCGAAGGTCGTGC
>JAWVZD010000260.1:0-4471 GCA_033722395.1 Thermoanaerobaculia bacterium
CGCCAGAAGTCGACCGCGTCGCCATAGGCGAGCTTCTCGGGGCTCCGCCTACCCCGCCTGAGGCCCGGCCCTCCCAGCAGCTTGTCGATCAGACCGCGCAGCTGCCAGAGGAAGTTCGCAGCGTACCAGCCGTTCGTTCCGCCGATTCGCTCGACGGCTCGGAACGCGGCCTCGGTCCCGGCACCGACCTCGGCCTCCTCGCGGTGCTCGTAGACCGTTCCGCCGGCCCAGTCGGGATCGCCCGGGATCGGGCCCGCGTCCGACCACGAGGTCTCGACTGCTTTGCGAGGATCGACCGCCAGCTCGATCGCCCGCCGCACGTCGAGGAGCTCTTGGGGCATCAGGTCCCTAGCCCGGTCGTCGCGGCAGACGACGCGGTTCTTGAGGCCCTCAGCGAGCGGCCGCGCGATGCGATGGCTGATCGGAGTGACGAGATGGATCCAGAGAGAGCTCAGGCGCGGCGTCAGCACCGGCACGGGAAGGATCCAGCGCCGCGGCAGACCGAGCTCGCGGGCGGCGATCTGCATGATGGCGCGATAGGAGAGCACCTCGGGGCCGCCGATGTCGAAGGTCTCGCCGACCGTGCGCGGTTCTTCCAAGGCCGCCACCAGGTAGTGGAGCACGTTACGGATCGCGATCGGTTGGCACTCGGTGCCGACCCATCGCGGCGTGATCATGATCGGCAAGCGCTCGACGAGGTAGCGCAGGATCTCGAACGAGGCCGATCCCGATCCGATGATCATCGCGGCACGCAAGACGGTCACCGGGACGGGCCCGTCGGCCAGGGCGTGCTCGACCTCGCGGCGCGACTGGAGGTGCTCGCTCAGGTCGCTTCCGGTTTCGCCGAGGCCTCCCAGGTAGAGGATGCGCTCGACGCCCGCCTCGGCGGCCGCGGCGGCGAAGCGGCTCGCCAGCTGGCGGTCGCGGTCGGCGTACTCCGAGCCCACCGCCATCATCGAGTGCACCAGGTAGTAGGCGAAGCGTGCGCCGGTGAGGAGTTCGGCCATCTCGGGGCCGGCGACGTCGCCGGAGACGATCTCGACCTGCGGGCGGCGCGCCCAGGTTCTCGACAGGAGCTTGCGAGGCTCACGAGCCAGACACCGCACCCGATAGCCGCGCTCGAGCAACAGCGGTACCAGGCGGCCCCCGATGTAGCCGGTGGCTCCGGTCACGAAGACGAGGTCGCCGGGCGACCCCGCCGTGTTGGGGCGGTCAGCTGGCACGCGTCTTCAGCGTAGCAAGTCCGCCGTCGATGTGGAGAACCTGGCCGGTCATCCAGGACGACGACTCCCCGAGGAGATAGGCGATCAGCTGGGCGACCTCTCCGGCGCTGCCGAAGCGCGACAGAGGATGCAGGGCGAGGGAGGCCTCGCGCGCCTTGTCGTTCGACAGGAGCCGCTCGGTGAGCCCGGTCTCCACCAGTCCGGGTGCCACGGCGTTGACGCGGATCTGGCGAGAGGCGTAGGTCGCAGCGGCCGAGCGGGCCAGCGCGGCCACTCCGCCCTTGGCAGCCGCGATCGCTTCGTGGTTGGAGAGACCCGTCGTGGCGACGGCAGACGACACGAGCACCATCGAGGCCGGTCCCTGCCGCACCGCTCGGGTGAAGGCTCGCACCAGCGCGAAGGAGGTCGTCAGATTGGCGTCGAGGACGTTGCGCAGCTCGTCCTGGGTCGTCAGGTGAGCCGGCTTGAGGAGGAGCGAGCCGGCGCAGTTGACGGCGCCGTGGAGCTCGCCGAGCTCCTCGACGGCCTCTCGGGCGAGGGCGTCTACGTCCTCGAAGTCGGCGCCACGGGTGGGGCGATGGAGCGCGCCGACGTCGTCGGCGAGAGCCTCCACGGCGTCGGCGTCGCGACTCGCCAGGAAGAGCTCGTGACCGCCGTCGGCCAACCGGTGGGCGAGTGCCGTGCCCAAGCCTCCGGACGCGCCGAGTATGAGGTAGTTCATCGTCGAGGCTCCTTTCGTCTGGGCCGTAGCTTCGCGACCGTGCCGAAATCGGATGAACGCCTGCCGGGCTGCATCCTTTCGCTCGCGGGCGGGGAAGAAACAGGGGGGGAAAGAGAAGCTTCATGAGAAAGGTCCTGATTACCGGCGCGACCGGCTTCATCGGCTACGAGGTGGCGCGACAGCTCGCCGGCCGCGGTGCCGACGCGCGGCTGCTGGTGCGACGCCCCCAGCGAGCCCCGCTGGTGCGACCCCTCGGTCTGGAGCTGGTCTCGGGCGACCTGTTGAGCCCTCCGAGCCTCGAGCGGGCCCTCGAGGGCGTCGACACGGTGATCCACCTCGGAGCGCGAGCCGCCTTCGAGTCGTATCGGAGGCTGGCGCCGACGATCGTGGAAGGTACGCGCACTCTCGTGGACCGAGCGGTCGACGCCGGCGTCGAGCAGTTCGTGTTCGGCAGCAGTCTGCGGGTCTACGGCTCGCAGAGCCGACCGATCGGTCGTGACACCGAAGCCGACCCGGTGATCGACTACGGTCGCGCCAAGCTCGACGCCGAGCGCCTGCTGTCCGAGCGAGCGGCCGCGTCCGGTCTCGGTCTGGGCGTGGTCCGTCTGCCGCACGTCTACGGGGCGCGCGACCTGATGTTCGAGCGCGTCCAGGCGGGAACGCTGGCGATGGTCGGCGCGGGGACGAACGCCTACGCCCACCTCCACGTCGAAGACGCGGCCCGCGTGCTCATCGGCTGCGCCGAGCAGCGCTGGCGAGGCGTGAGCGCAGTAGGCGACGACCGCCCGGCGACCTGGGAGGAGTTCATCGAGGTCCTGCGCTGGATGTACCCGCGCTTCCGCGTCGTCAAGGTGCCCAAGTGGCTGGCGAGTCTCGGCACCCACTTGTTGCGCCCATTGGTGACGCTGCGTCGCCGGCCGACGCTCCTGACGCCGGACATGGTGACGGGCTGGAGCCTCGAGCTGCCGGTCGAGCCGGGTCTGCTGTGGGACGAACTGGGCCTCGCGCCGCGCTACCCGACGATCGACGAGGGGCTGCCCGCTGCGCTCGACGACTGCGTCGAGTTCCGCTGGCGACATCCCCTCGCCGACCCGGTCCCGTACTGAGGCCGGCTCAGGACGCGGCGTTTCGGTCGATATCCTCCCACTCGAGGGCTTGCGGGATTTTCGGGTTGGCGATAGGTTGACGGCGTCAAGGTAATGATTTCAATTACCTCAAGGGTCTATTCACGGTGACGTTCGGCGCGCGGCTGCGCGAGTGGCGGAAGCGGCGCGGGCTGAGCCAGCTCGATCTAGGGCTCGATGCGGAGGTGTCGGCCCGCCACCTCTCCTTCCTCGAGACCGGCCGCTCGAATCCCAGCCGCGAGATGGTGCTGCGCCTCGGTGCGGCCCTCGACCTTCCTCTGCGCGAGCGCAACGAGCTGCTGCTCGAGGCCGGTTTCGCGCCGGAGTTCGAAGAGCGAGGCTGGGACGACGACGAGCTGGCGGCGGTCGAGCGAGGCCTCGAGCACCTGCTCGAGGCTCACGATCCGTACCCGGCCTTCGTCATCGATCGGTACTGGGACCTGGTGCGCTGGAACCGCAGCCACGAGGCGCTGCTCGGGGAGATCGAAGGTTACGGTCGGAGCGAGCCCGTCAACGCGCTGGAGCTCCTGCTGCGCCCCGGGGCCCTGCGGGATCGTGTGGCCAACTGGGACGAGGTCGCGGCCGTCGTCATGGCGCGACTCGAACGCCAGATCGCTCGCACCGGCGACGAGCGTCTCCGGCGGTTGTGGGACTGGGCGAGAGAGCAGCCCGGAGTTTTCGAGGTCACCGCGGCGGGCCGACCGACGACGCGGCGCCCGTTTGTGCCGCTGGAGCTCGATCTCGGAAGTCGGCCTCTCGGGGCTGGGCATCTCGGGGATGGCCGCTTGCGCCTCTTCAATACGCTCGCGGTGGTCGGGGCGACCGGCGACGTGACCCTCGACGAAATGGTGATCGAAGCGTTCTACCCAGCGGACGAAGCGACTCGCGAGTTCCTCCAGGAGCGCGCCCGTCGGGCTACGACCTAGGTCTCCGACGAGGCCAGATCCGACGAAGCCCGATCCGACGAAGCTAGAATCGGTTTCTCGAGTTGCCGGGAGGATCGCCGGGCGTGCGGTCCGGCCTGTCGCGGGAGACTCGGCCCGCCGGAATCCAGTCGGCGGGAATCATCGGATCGGAGGATGCATGACCAGATCATCGTGCGGTGTGGTGTCACGACGGCCATCCTCCGGCGTGCGGAGGCCGCGATGAGGGCAGCGACGGGCTCGAGTCCACCTCGCCGAGGCGGTCCATGCCCTCTCCTCTGGGCTCTGCTGATCGTGCTCGCTTCCGTCGTCGTCTCGACGCCCACGTGGGCCGAGCGGTTCGCCTATCCGCCGGAGGAGTTCGTCGAGCGCCGGGCCGAGCTCTGCGACGCCATCGACGAGCCGGCGACGGTGGTCCTCTTCTCGAGCACTAGGTTCCTGACCGGCCTCCGCTTCCGTCAGGATCACGACTTCTACTAC
>JAWVZD010000261.1:0-4470 GCA_033722395.1 Thermoanaerobaculia bacterium
CCGGAACCGACATGGGAGTACCGCTCACGTTCCCGGGCTTCGCCCTCCACGACGAGCTCGAGCTCATGGTCGAGCGGATCGGGATCTCGCATCTCGCGGCCTTGCGCGCCGCTACCAGCCACCCTGCCGAGCTGTTCGATGTCGCAGCGGGCTCGATCGCGCCCGACATGCCCGCCGACCTGGTTCTCCTCGACGAGGATCCACTGGTCGACATCTCGAACACCCGGACGATCGAAGCCGTCGTCCTCGATGGAAGGCTGATCGACAGCGCGGAGCTCGCCGAGCTCCGCGAGTGGGTGCGCGAGAACAAGGACCGCGAGCCGGATTCGACGCCCTACGACCGCCTCGAGGCCGACTGCCGAGCCGCCGAGTCCGCCGACTGCCTGGAGCGCCTGGCCGGCTATCAATTCTCGCTCTTCCGCTACGCCGACGCCCGCGAGACCTACCAGCAGGCGCTCGACCGAGGAGCGGGCGAGATGGCTCTCGAGGGTCTCTTCTCCAGCACGGTCAACCTCCTCCATACCGGCGAGATCGCCTGCGACGAGGCGGCGGCCACCGCCGAGACGATGCTGGCCAGCCATACCGGGGCTCCGAACAAGCTGGTCGGTGTGCTCGACCGCTTCCTAGCCCCCGCGACTGAGCGCTGCCCGGGCGAGACCGAGACCTTCCTCACCCGCTTGGCGGCTCTCGACGAGAGCGCTCTCGACGACGAGATGCGCCCCATCTACCGAGCCCACTTCGCCAGCTACCTGGCCAAGGTCGAGGACGACGAGGAGGCCGCCTACGACTACCGGATCGCCCGAATGCCCGAGGGCTGGAAGGAGAACGTCGCCCAGCTCCAGGAGGTCGCCGGATGGTGCCTGAAGCAAGGTCTGGCGCTCGACAAAGGCCGCGAGCTCGCCCGAAAGGCGACGGGGATCGCTCCCGACCCCGTCGGCCGCCTCGAGTCGATGCTGCTCCAGGCCCGTCTGGCCAGCGCCGCCGGCGACCACGGCGAGGCCGTGACGCTCATGGAGACCATCGACGAAGCGGTGCCGAACAACGAGACGGTGCAGGGACTGCTCGAGACCTTCCGCAAGCTGGCCGCGGAAGCCGACGCTCCGACCGACGACTGAGCCGCGGGCGGTTCTACTGGCGCTCGGCCAACAGCTCCTCGAGCCGGGCCCTGAGCCCCACCAGCTTGGCGTCGAAGGCGTTGGTGTCGAGTAGGGTGTAGAAGCGGATGATCCCGTCGCCGTCGATGATCAGGTTCGAGGCGATCGGGACATCGGAGCGAGCGAGGTCGGGCAGGACGTCCGCCGGCGCGTAGGGAGCGGTAGCCGAGCCGTCGAGGTCGAGCAGCACCGGGAACGTGAAGCCCCAGCGCTCGGCGTACTGCCGAGTGGCCTCCTCGGACTCCTTGACGTCGATCACCAGGACCTGGACGTCCCGCTCCCGGTACTCCTCCCACAATGACTGGAGATGCGGACCCTCCGCATTACAGAACGGTCACCAACCGGCACCGAAGTGGAGCACCACCAGCTTGCCGCGGAAATCGGTCAACGTCACCTGCTCGCCGTCGAGGCTCGGAAGCTCGAAGCCCGGAGCCGGATCGCCCACTGCCGGTCCGGAAGCCACGGCGGGTCCCGCGAATAGCAACAGGCTCACGAGCAAGCCACATGCGAAGCAAAACCTCTTGCGCATCGCTCCCCTCTCTGTCGTTCGACGATCGAGAGCAACTCTATCTTTCGACCCGAGCGAAGTAAATCTCCGCCCGACATGCCCTGGAGGGGCCGGCGAGTGACTCGCTGCCAGACATCTACGATGCTGCGATCGACGGTGTAGGCTCGCCGCGCCCGTCCGCGGCCGCACCCTTCCAGGCCAGCCGCCAGGCGAAGAAGGCACCGAGCAGCAGAGCGGCCGCCGTGGCGGAGAGCATCTCGACCCCCCAACCGACCGGCCGCACGACGAAGGCCGAACTGATGATGTTGTTGGCCGCATGCGCGATCGCCACCGGCCAGATGGCGCCGTTGCACGCACGGTAGAGCCACGCCAGGGCGAAGGAGACGGAGACGACGAAGATCGGGAAGATCACCAGCGCCGTCAGCAGCGGATGGGTCGAGTCGTTGTGCCCGGCCAGGTTCGCCGGAAGGTGCCAGTAGGCCCAGGCGACACCGACCCAGAGCGTCCCTCCGAGCAGTCCGAAGCGGCGCTCGAGGAGCGGCTGCAGGACGGCACGCCAACCGAGCTCCTCGCCCACCCCGCCGACGAGCGCGAAGACGAGCGCGGCCACGCTCATCGTCACCAGCAGGTTGAGGGCCAGAAAGGTGAAGCTCTGCGGACCGAAGCCGAGCACCGTCGCCACACCTTCGATCCCCTCGATGCCCCCTCCCGCCGGAGCCAGGGGGAAGTTCTCCTCGTTCCATGCGACGCCTCCCGCCGCCCAGGCGATCCCGCGCTCGAGGATCACATAGGAAAAGCCCACCCCGAGGGCGGCCGGCCACCAACGCCAGCCCGCCCTGCGGAGCGCCGCCCACGCCATGCGTCGAGTGCGACCGCTCGTCAGGAACGCCGCCGCGGCCGGCGCCCACATCGTGAGACGCAGGAGCCAGCCGCCCCGATCGTCGAGCCCCTGCCACACCGCGGCCCCTTGCGCGGCGACTCCCAGGAGGAACACAACGAGGAGGAAGCGGCGCGTGTCCCGCATCTCTTCGGGGCGGTTCGCTCGCGACGTGGTGCTCACGGCGCCCCTTGATCTCCGCCGGCCGCCCGGCCGACCTCGAGGGGAGAGACGAACGCCCGGAAGCGGCGCAGCAGGGCGCCGAGCCAGCGGGTCATGCCGACCCAGAGGAGACAGCCGGCAACCACTCCGAGGGGAACGATCCACCAGCCGAGGAGCTCGAGCCGCGGGTCGGGAGGACCTCCGGCCACACCGAGGATGACCATCTCCGGCGGGCTCCACCAGAAGCCCACATGATGGGGAAAGAAGGGCTTGAGAAGGGCCATGCCCACGAGCGCGATCGCCGTGCCGTAACCGGCCACACCGGCCAGGAAGATCAGCAGTCCGAACAGCCCCTCCATCGCCCAGCGCTGGACGGCCTGGAGCACCGCGAGCGGGGACCGACCGGCTCGGCCTCGCGCCAGGACGGCCTCGGTCTGGTAACGCGCCGCCAGCTCCTCGGGGTCTCCCAGGGCCTCGAGCACGCGGCGCGCCGACGACGTCGGATCGTCCGACCCCTCGACGCATTCGGCGATGTGTCCGCGGATCTCGAGGGCGATGTCGTCGACCTCGCTCTCCCCGAGGCCGCTCAGGGCGCGGCGCAGCCGGCTGACGTAGCGTTGGATTTCCTGCTCCATTCGTTCGTCGTGTCTCATCGACTTCCTCCTTCGAGCAACGGCCGCATCAGCTCGTCGAGCTGGTGGTTGTACTCCCGCCAGCGGCGAGCCATCGCCTCGGCTCGGGCACGCCCCGACTCGGTCAGCCGGTAGTAGCGCCGCGGATGACCCGACTCGCGGGTCTCCCACTCGGACTCCAACTGCCCTTCCTTGCGCAGGCGATTGAGCAGGGGATAGAGCGTCCCCTCCGAGACCCCCAAGGTCTCGAGCCGACCGAGGATCTCGAGGCCGTACAGCCTCTCGCCCGAGAGCGTGGCCAGAACGACCATCTCCAGAGAGCCCTTGCGCAACTGCGACAGCCATCGCTCCAGATCGTGATCAGTCATGGCAAGATACTATGTATTACAAGATATATTGTCAAGTGATCCCCCGCTGACGCAGATCCGACGACCTTTCCTTCTCCGGATTCACGACTCCGCGGATCGTGCGGGCCCCCGCGAGACGGGAATCGCGCCTAGCTTCCTCTCGTCGCCTTCGGACGCGCTCGGGGCGGCCTCGTGCTAGCCTCCGAACGCCTCACCGCAGGCAAGAGACGCCACACAACGACCCTCACGAACCGGAGATCTCTCATGTCGAAGACCGCGATCCGCTGGCTCTCGCTTCCGATGTCGATGCTGCTGGCCGTCGCTCTCGTCGCCGCGCCCGTCCTGGCGCAAGAGGGCGAGACGCCGGCCATGGAGGAGAAGAAAGACCTTCCCGAACGAGCCCTCCCGCCCGACACCACCCTGACCAAGACCGCCGAGGTCATCATCCGGGGCGCCCGGGTGCCCTACCGGGTGACCACCGGCACGCAGCCCGTCTACGGCGACGACGACACGGCGATCGCCGCGCTCCACTACACCTACTACGAGCGCACCGACGTCGACGACCTGGCCCGACGGCCGCTCTTCGTCTCCTTCAACGGCGGTCCCGGATCGGGCTCCCTCTGGATGCATCTCGGCTACACCAGCCCCAAACAGCTGATCATCGACGACGAGGGCTACCCGGTGCAGCCGTACGGCGTGCGCGACAACCCGCACTCGATCCTGGACGTCGCCGACATCGTCTATGTCAACCCGGTCAACACCGGCTTCTCGCGCATCCTCGACGACGAGG
>JAWVZD010000262.1:0-4424 GCA_033722395.1 Thermoanaerobaculia bacterium
CTGGTCGACCCGCAGAGCTTCACCCCCCGCCCGGCCGATCGAGCGGGGATCGGCGACCTGCTCCTAGCCTTCCCGCGCGGCCTCGTCGCCACAGCACCGATCGTCTTCTTCATCTTCCTGATCGGTGGCTCGTTCCGGGTATTGAACGCCACCGGGGCGATCGAGGCCGGAATCGAGCGACTGGCGCGCTCGTGGTCCGATCGGCCGACGGCGCTGGTAGCGATCCTGATGCTGGTCTTCGCTCTCGCCGGCGGCACGATGGGGATGGCCGAGGAGACCATCGCCTTCCTGCCGGCGCTGGTGCTCTTGGCCCGTCGCATGGGCTATGACGAGGTGGTGGGAGGTGCCATCGGGCTGGTCGGAGCCGGTGCCGGCTTCGCCGGCGCGTTCCTCAACCCGTTCACGGTCGGCGTGGCGCAGGGGATCGCCGGCCTGCCGCTCTTCTCCGGCATCGCGTTCCGGTCGGTCGTCTGGGTGACGATGACGGCGGCGGCGATCGCCTACGTCGTCGTCTACTGCCGCCGTTTCGACCGCTCGCCGCCGAGCGCGGCCCCGGCGGGGGCGACGGCGCCGACGGTGCGCCAGTGGGTCGTGCTGCTGCTGCTCGTCGTGGCGCTGGGGCTACTGGTCTACGGTGCGCTCCGCCTCGGCTGGGGGATCCTCGAGCTGTCGGGCCTCTTCCTCGCCCTGGCGATCGTCGCCGGTGCGCTCGGCGGGCTCGGCGCGAACCGGATCGCCGAAGAGTTCGTCGCCGGAGCGGCGGCACTGACCGGCGGGGCGCTGGTGGTGGGTCTGGCGCGGGGCATCATCGTCGTGCTCGAGGATGGGCGCATCCTGGACACCGTGTTGAACGCCATGGCGAGCGGCGTGGCCGAGCTGCCGGCCTGGACGGCGGCGGCGGGCCTCTACTTCGTCCAAGTGGTGCTCAACTTCCTGGTGCCCTCGGGGAGCGGGCAGGCGGCGTTGTCGATCCCGGTGCTGGCGCCGCTCGGCGATCTGGTCGGAGTGACGCGCCAGACGACGGTCCTGGCCTATCAGCTGGGCGACGGCATCTCGAACGTCTTCACCCCGACCCAGGGGTACTTCATGGCGGCGCTGGCGGTGGCGGGCATCTCTTGGGCCGACTGGGTGCGCTTCGTCTGGAGGCTCGAGGTGATCTGGTTCCTCCTCGGCCTGGCACTCGTCCTCGTTGCCCACGCCATCGATCTCGGACCGTTCTGATCGTCAGGTCAGCGGACGGCGGGCGCGGCGGCGCCAGAAGGCGTAGGCCGGAAGACCGGCGAGCAGCATGCCGACCCCGAGGAGCGACTCGATCGGTCGCTCGAGCAGGGTGTTCCAGACCACTGCCGCCGAGGTGGCGACGAACAGCAGCGGAACCACCGGATAGCCCCAGGCGCGGTACGGGCGCGGTGCGTCGGGTCGGGTGCGCCGTAGGACGAAGATCGACGCGCCGGCGCCGACGTGGAAGAGCACCGCGGCGAAGGTAGCGTAGATGTAGAGCTGCTCGTAGGTGCCCGAGAGTGCCAGTAACGAGGCCCACGCGCCGTGCGCCCACAGGCTCCACGCCGGCGTGCGGAAGCGTGGATGGACCTTGGCGAGCGAGCGGAAGAAAGAGCCGTCCCGCGCCATGGCGAGGTAGATGCGCGCCGTGTAGAGCACGGTGGCGGCGAGACAGCCGAACGTCGAGACCACGATCGCCGCCGACAGCAGGCGTCCGGCGCCGACGCCGAAGAGCGCCGTGGCCGCGGTTTCGCCGACCCGTGTCGAGAGGGACATCTCGCCGAGCGGCAGGGCGCGCAGGTAGACCACGTTCAAGCCCAGATAGAGCAGCGTGATGGTGGCGGTGCCGACGATCAGGCCGATCGGCAGAGCACGGCTCGGCTGGCGCATCTCGCCGGCCGAGAAGGTCGCCGCGTACCAGCCGTCATAGGTCCAGAGGGCGGCCATCATGCCGACGCCCAGGAGCAGCCAGAGGTTGGTTCCCGAGGGAATCGGCGCGGTGATGCTCCAGTCGGTCGCCGCCGGGGTGGCCAGGCCGATGGCGGTAAATACGACGATGGCGCCGACCTTGATCAGGGTGAGGACGTTCTGCGTCCAGGCGCCGGCGCGCACTCCCAGAACGTTGACCGCGGTGAGCGACAGGATCGCCGCCACCGCCACCGCCTGGCCGAGGGTCAGCTGGCGCTCGAAGCCGAACAGCGACAGCGTGGCGAGCGCCGTCGACGGCACGAACCCCGGGAAGACGCCGCCGAGGAACTCGGCGAAGGCGACCGCCAGGGCGGCGATGCCGCCCGACATCATCACCAGGAAGGCGCCCCAGCCGTAGAGGAAGCCCCACACCGGACCGTAGGCCTCCTTCAGGTAGTCGTAGAGGCCGCCGGCACGCGGGAACATGACGCCGAGCTCGGCGTATGTCAGGGCGCCGGCGAGCGACAGCAGCCCGCCCCCGAGCCAGACCAACAGCAGCAGGCCGCCGTGCTGGAGCTCCCGTACGATGTCGGCCGAGACGATGAAGATGCCCGAGCCGATCACCGAGCCGATGGTCAGGAGCGCCGCATCCCACGGTCCCAGGACCCGGGCCAGCTCGGTCCGCTCGGCAGACCCGCCATTCGAGGCATCGCTCATCGTCACACCGTCCCTTTCGTCACCGGGCGAGACGGGCGCGGGCGATGTCGGCGTCGACCCGAAGCTCCCGCTCGGTGATTCGTACCTGTCCCCCCTCGGTTCGCGTTTCGCACAGAGTAGCCTCGCGAAAGGCCGCCTGCAAGATCCCGGGGGCCGAGTAGAATAGGCTCGCTGTTCCGGACCTCGGGGCACCGGCAGATGCCGACCAGCCGACGCGAATTCCTATCGCTCGCTCCCCTCCTTCCACTCGCCGTAGAGGGAGTGCTCAAAGCCGATCCGCGTCCAGGGACCGCGTTGCCGGGTCGGGCACGAGCGCGCCAGCTCGGGGTGAGGATCGGCCGCATGGACCCGGGGCCGCTCAACGCCATAACCGACGTCGCCGGGGTCGAGGTCGGACACACCACGCTGATCAGCGGTTCCGGACCGATGGTCGTGGGGCGCGGTCCGGTGCGCACCGGCGTGACCGCCATCTGGCCGCATCGGGCGGTGTGGCGGGAGTTCGTTCCCGCGGCGACGTCCGTGCCGAACGGCAACGGCGAGCTCACCGGTCTGCTGCAGCTCGAGCAGCTGGGGGTGATCGGCTCGCCGATCTGTCTCACCGGCACCGGAAGCGTCGGCGCGGTCTACGATGCCCTGGTACGCCTGCGACCGGAGCCGGTCGGCCGGAGCCTCGAGCCGATCGTCGGCGAGACCTGGGACGGCGGGCTGAGCGACGCGGCCGGCCGGCACGTCGGCTTCGAGCACGTCGCTGCGGCCCTCGAGACCGCCGCGTCGGGAACGGTCGCGGAGGGCTCCGTCGGTGGCGGTACCGGGATGATCTGCTACGGCTTCAAAGGGGGTGTCGGCACCGCGTCGCGCCGCCTGCCACAGCCGCTCGGATTCACCGTCGGTGCTCTGGTGCAGGCGAATCACGGTGCCCGCGAGCTGCTGCGCATCGACGGCGTGCCGGTCGGCGCGGCGCTCGCCGGTCGGCCGGAGGGCGACGGTACGGCGGCCGCAGAGGATTCACCGAACTCGATCCTGATGATCGTCGCCACCGACGCGCCGCTGCTCGACTACCAGCTCGCCCGCCTGGCGCGCCGTGCCGTCCACGGCTTGGCGAAGACGGGGGCGATCTCGCGCAACTCGAGCGGCGACTTCGCCCTCGCCTTCTCGACCGCCCGGCGCATCCGGTCGAAGGAGTTCTGGGGAAGTGGGAGCTACCGGATGCGGAGCGTCGAGCAGTTCGACTTGAATCCGCTGCTCGAGGCGGCGGCCGAGGCGGTGGAGGAGGCGATCGTCAACGCCCTGTTCGTAGCCGAGGACATGGTCGGCCGCGACGACATCGTGGTGCGCGCCCTACCCCTCGGGCCGACTTTGGCCCTGCTCGAGCGGCACGGCCGGCTCACCCCGACGACGACGGCCGGGCGGGCGGAGGAGGGCCGATGATCCTTCATGCGGTGGTCCGGCGGCCGTACGCTCTGGTCCTACTGCCGGTGCCGGTATTCGGTCCTCCGGTGCGCTTCTTCGCCTCCCACCGCGGCCGCCGTGGCGCGGGCGGGCTCCTCGGTCAGGGTGTGCTGGAGGAGTTCGGCACCTTCTCGTCGCCGATCTTCCTGGCTCCGGAGCCACTGCTCGGCATGGTCTACGACTTCGGATTGGCGCTCGCTGCCGAGCGCGACAGCGAGATGCCGCTCCACACCGGTTGGCCGGCGCTCTGCCTCGGGATCGACGGGAAGGCGCCGCGTCCCGGCCGCGCCTGGGAGGCGGAGCTGCGCTCGGCATTGGTGGCGGTGAGGCCCGGCACGCGCTCGGGAAAG
>JAWVZD010000263.1:0-4416 GCA_033722395.1 Thermoanaerobaculia bacterium
AGCACCACCGGCACGCCGCGCTCGGCGAGCTGGAAGGCGCACTCCGCGCCGGCCAGGCCGGCGCCGACGACGGTGACGGAACGAGGGCGTAAGTCGTTGCTCACGAGAGGATTATAGGCGCGCAGGGCTCCGCGGCGGGGGACTCGGCCCGCCACCGAAGGTCGGAGTGTGCGCCGCGTTGGTATCTCGAACGCTTTCTTGGCACAATCGTGTCGGCTCGAGAGCGTTTCGTAGCGGTGCCTCGAGAGTCGGCCCTCGCGTGCGCTTCACCATCGCCATCACGGTCTACAAGTCCCCCGAGTTCCTGCCGCGGGCGGTGCAGACGGTGCTCTCGCAGACGGTCGACGACTGGGAGATGCTGGTCTACTCCGACGGGCGCAGCACGGTCGCCGAACAGGTCGTCGGGGAGGTCGAGGATCTCGGTAGGGTGCACTACCGGCGGCACCGGCGGCGGCGCGGCTCGTACGGCAACCGCCTGCGGCGTCTGGCGCTCGAGGAAGGCCGCGGCGACTACGTCTGCTACCTGGGGCACGACTGCCTGCTCTATCCGACCTATCTCGAGACCCACGCCGCGACCCTCGATGCCGCCCCGGAAGCGCTGTCGCTGGTCAGGGTGGCGTACTGGAAGAACACCGTCCGGCGGGGCACCTACCCGGTCGGCGACGACCTGATGGCTCTGGGGGAGGGAGAGTTCGACCTGATGTGCCTCGCCTTCCCGCGGCGGCTGGCGCTCGAGGTGGGTTGCTTCGACGCCGAGATGGAGAGCATCCGCTCCGCCGACTACATCTCCTTCGATCGGCTGCGCCGGCACGCCACGCCGATCCTGTCGGACGCGCCCGAGCAGGGCGCCCACTTTTGAAGTCTGCGAAGGGCTTCTAGCTCGTCTTCGAGCGTTTCTTCTTGCCGCCCGACCTCTTCGTCCGCTTGCGGCGTCGCTTGGGCGGCTTGCCGCGCTCCGAGAGGAGGCGATGCGCCTCCTCGGCGGTGAGCTTTTTCGGATCGGTGCCTTTGGGCAGACTGGCGTTGAGCTCGCCGTTGGTCAAGTAGGGCCCGTAGCGGCCGTCGAGGAGCTGCACGGTGTTGCCGTCGCCATCCTCGCCGAACTCCTTCATGACGGTGCGGCTCGAGGCGCGCTGGCCGCGTCGCCGCTTGGGCTGCGCCAGCACCTCGAGGGCGCGCTCCAGCCCGACGGTGTAGATGTCGTCCTCCGCCGGCAGCGAGCGGGTCTCCTTGCCGCAGCGTAGGAACGGTCCGTACCGGCCGGTTGCCGCGACCACCTCCTCGCCGCTCTCGGGATGCTCGCCCAGGGTGCGAGGGAGCGACAGCCAGAGGAGCGCCTTCTCGAGCGTCACGTCGTCTTCGGCGGTCCCCTTGGGCAGCGAGGCGCGCTTCGGCTTGGGCTGCTTCGAGCCCCGTTCGGGCGTCTCCCCGACCTGGACGTACGGCCCGTAGCGGCCGTGCATGAGGTAGATCTCCTCGCCGCTCTCCGGATGGTTTCCGAGGAGCTTCGAGCCGCGCTCGGCGCGATCCAGGAGCTCCACCGCCTTCTCCATGGTGAGCTCCGCCGGTGGCATCTCCTCGGGCAGCGAAGCGGTGGTCTTGTCGTCTCCGTCGCCCAGCATCTGGAGGTAGGGGCCGTAGCGTCCGATCCGCACGACGATCTCGCGCTCGGTCTCGGGATGGCGTCCGAGCACCATGGCCGGGTACTCGATCCGGGGCTCCTCGCGCTCGATCTGCTTCTCGAGTCCCGGGTCGTCCGGCGTGCCGAAGTAGAAACGTTCGAGCTGCTCCTTCCAGGCCAGCTCGCCGGTGGCGATGTCGTCGAGCTCCTGCTCCATACGCGCCGTGAACTCGGTGTCGACGTAGTCGGGGAAGTGCGACTCGAGGAGCTGGGTCACGGCATGGGCGGTAAAGGTCGGAACCAGACTGCCGCTCTGCTTGAAGACGTAGCCGCGGTCCTGGATGGTGTCGATGATCGAGGCATAGGTCGACGGCCGGCCGATTCCCTCGGCCTCGAGCTTCTTGACCAGGCTGGCCTCCGTGTAGCGCGCCGGCGGGGAGGTCTCGTGGCTCTTGGCCTCGATCGCCACCGGGTCGCAGCTGCGTCCCTCCTCGAGGGCCGGCAGAATGACGTCGCGCTCCCGTCTGCCGCGGGGCTCGTCGGAGCCCTCCTCGTAGACCCTGAGGAACCCGGGAAACTTCACCGTCGTGCCGCTGGTCGAGAAGACGCCCTCGGCGGCCCCGTCGGGGGCGTTCTCGGCGGGCGGCGCGGTGATCTCGATGGTCGTGCGCTCGAGCCGGGCCTCCGACATCTGGCTCGCCAGGGCGCGCTTCCAGACGAGGTCGTAGAGCGCCAGCTCGTCGGAGCGCAGGACGCGCTTCAGGTCGTCCGGATGGCGGTGCATCTCGGTCGGCCGGATCGCCTCGTGCGCCTCCTGGGCGCCCTTCGACTTCGTCTTGTACTGCCGTGGTCCGTCGGTGTATGCGTCGCCGAAGCGCGAGCGGATCTCCTGCTGGGCGTCGGCCAGGGCCTTTCTCGACAGATGGACCGAGTCGGTCCGCATGTAGGTGATGAGACCGGTGCGCTCGCCGTGGCCGATGTCGACCCCCTGATAGAGGCGCTGCGCGACGCTCATCGTGTGGCGCGCCGAGAAGCCCAGCTTGCGATACGCCTCCTGCTGCAGCGAGGAGGTGGTGAACGGCGGCGCCGGGCGGCGCTTGAACGGCTTGGTCTCGACCGAGGTGACCTTCCACGGTCGACTCCAGGTGTCGACGAAATCGGTCGCCTCCCCCTCGGTCTCGAGCCAGAGGGCCTTCGAGCGCCCCTTGAGCTCACCGGTGTCGGGATCGAAGTTCTTGCCCGTCGCGAGCTTCGCCTCGCCAAGGCGGACCAGCCGGGCGGTGAACTGGGTTCCCTCCTCCTCGAAGGCCGCCTCGAGGTCCCAGTAGACCGAGCGGACGAAGGCGCGGCGCTCGCGCTCGCGCAGCACGCAGAGCCTGACGGCGACGCTCTGCACCCGGCCGGCCGAGAGCCCCGACTTGACCTTCTTCCAAAGGAGCGGCGAGAGCTCGTAGCCGAACAACCGGTCGATGATGCGGCGGCTCTCCTGCGCCCGGACCAGATTCTGGTCGATGTCGCGCGGCTCTTCGAGCGCGCGATGGATCGCCTCGTCGGTGATCTCGTGGAAGACGATGCGCCGCACCGGGATGTCGGGCTTCAGCACCTCGACCACGTGCCAGGAGATCGACTCCCCCTCGCGATCCTCGTCGGTGGCGAGCAGCAGCTCGTCGGCGTTCTTCAAGGCCGCTCTGAGCTTCTTGATGTGCTGGCCCTTGCCCTTCGGAATGACGTAGAGCGGCTCGAAGTCGTCGTCGGGGTTGACCCCGAGCCGCGCCCAGGCTTCGCCCTTGACGGAGGCCGGGATCTGGTCGGCCCCCTCCGGCAGATCGCGGATGTGTCCGTAGCTCGCCTCGACCGAGTAGCCCGAGCCGAGGATGCGCTCCAGGGTCTGCGCTTTGGCGGGCGATTCGACGACGACGAGTGAGCTCATGATGGTGGGTTTCGTTCCTGGCGGCTATGCGGGCCGCACACGGCGCCCGAGTTTGGTGGAAGAGAGGGCGGGCGTCAACCGAGGCGACCTCGCCGTCGTCCCCGCCGGATGTGGAAGACGGGCCCGGGATGGCGCCGCACGCGGCCTTCGAGCTCGAGCGCGAGAAGCGCGGTCAAAACCTCGTCGATGCCGAGCCCGGCCTGCTCGGCGATGGCGTCCGGAGCGAGCTCGGCGCGGTCTTCGAGGAGGTCGAGGACGGTGGCGGCGGTGCCCTCTGGCGTGTCCGCCGCGGGAGTGTCCCGTCCGAGGTCTCTCGCCTCGAGTTGCGTCCTGACCGCCAGCGGCAGAGCCTCGAGGACGTCCCGCGGCTCGAGCGCCATGACCGCGCCGTCCCGCACCAGCTCGTTGGTGCCCACCGCTCGCTGGTGGAAGATCGGCCCGGGGACCGCGTAGACATCGCGCCCGAGATCGACGGCGAGCCGCGCGGTGATGAGCGTCCCGGAGCGGCGGGCCGCCTGCACTGCCAACGTGCCGACGGAGAGGGCGGCGATCAGCCGGTTGCGGACGGGGAAGTTGCGCGGCAGTGGAGCGGTGCCGACGGGGAACTCCGAGAGGATGGCGCCGCGCTCGAGGATGCGCTCGGCGAGCTTGCGGTTGCTGGCCGGATAGACGGCGTCGAGACCGCGTGCCTGGACCGCCACGGTGCGCCCGTCGACCGCCGCCAGGGCGCCGCGGTGAGCGGCACTGTCGACGCCGAGCGCCAGGCCGGAGACGGTGTGGAGGCCGACTAGCGCGAGTTCGCGAGCGAAGAGCGACGCGTCCTCGAGGACGTTCGGATCGGGGCGTCGGGAGCCGCGGATCGAGA
>JAWVZD010000264.1:0-4413 GCA_033722395.1 Thermoanaerobaculia bacterium
CGTCGTTATCTTCGGCGCCCCGTTCGGGGCGTACGTGGTGAGCAAGCTGCACCGGCTCGTCATCGCGACGCTGCTGTATCTGATCATCGGGGCGCAGTTCGTCGGGGCGCTGCTCATCATCCGGCCGTCGGCGACGCTGCTGGCCTTTTCGGGCGGCGTCTTCCTCTTCGGCTGCGGCCTCTTCGTCTGGCTCACGCGCCAGTCCGACACGGCCCTCGCCGAGCCGCTGCGCTCCTGACCGCCTCTTCGCATAGTTTCCCAAACCCACCCGCGCGGTCTTCGTAGCACGGGAACTACATGGACCACTGGATCCCGTTCACACGTCATCCTGAACGCCGTCACGGAGTGACGAAGCCGAAGCGCCCTAACTGACACGAGCCGAAGGCGACTGATGAGCGCAGCGAACTAAGCGAGGCGACATGAACGGAGTGAATTAGTGCCTGTGGTGAAGTACTCTTGGGGTGAATCTCCCATCGCCCGCACCGAACCCTGGCGTTACGATGGATCCCATCGGGGGAGATCCCTCGACAAGCTCGGGATGACTGCGTGTGTCCCCTTTTTCCGACCCAATCTACAACCTCGCTGACGGATGGACTCCTCCAACGACCGCTCTATCGTGGGGCTAACGATGATCGCCCATGCGATGGTGCACACCTATGAGCTCTCGATCCCGATTCTGATGACGCTCTGGCTGGAGGAATTCGCCCTCTCGAACGCCGTGCTGGGCGGCATCGTGGCGGTGGGCTACGGGCTGTTCGGGCTCGGCGCGGTGCCCGGCGGCGTGCTGTCGGATCGGTTCGGCTCGAAGCGGCTCATCATGGGCTGCCTGGCCGGGATGGGCGGGGCTTTCCTGCTGCTCAGCACCGCGCAGGGCCTGTGGATGATCACGGCGGCGCTCGTCCTCTGGGGCGCGGCGGCGAGTGTGTACCATCCCGCCGGACTGGCGCTCATCAGCAAGGGCGTGGTGCGGCGCGGACGGGCCTTCGCGTGGCACGGGATGGCGGGCAACATCGGCATCGCGCTCGGCCCGCTGGCGACCACCGTGGCCCTCATCGTCTTCGACTGGCGTACGGTGAGCCTGCTGCTGGTCGTCCCGGCCGTCGTCGCGCTCGTCATCGCCGCGCGGCTTCGGTTCGACGAGCACGCCGGGCTCGACGCTGACGAGCAGGCCGCCACGCAGGACGCGGCCGACTGGTCGACGATCGTCGATCGCTCGCGCCGCCTCTTCGTGCCGAGCTTCCTCATCGTGTTCGGCATCGTGATGCTGTCGGGCCTCTACTACCGCGGCGCGCTCACCTTCCTGCCCGAACTGCTCGGCGACATGGCTACGCTGCCCGCGATGGCGCTCGGCGAGCTCACGCTGGAGTCCGGCCGGTACGTGTACGTGGGCCTGCTGCTGATCGGCGTGTTCGGCCAGTACGTGGGCGGGTGGCTGACCGACAAGGTGTCGCTGAGCCGCCCGATGGCGACGCGGCGCAGCCGCTGCACCGGATGTCCGATGCGAAAGAAGATCTCACGGATCTGTCGCGTCCGACCCTCCGACAGCACCACCTTCCACCAGCTGTTGCTGCGGCTCGGGCGCCGGCCCTTGACGCGCAACGGATACACCTCCGCACCCGCCAGACGCCGACCGTCGATCACCATGCCCTCCTTCAAACGCTGCAGCGCCTCGGGTGCCGGCGAGCCCTTGACCTTGACCTCGTAGGTCTTGCGACAACCGTAACTCGGATGCGCCACGCGGTGCGCGAAGTCGCCGTCGGTCGTCAGCAGGAGCAGCCCTTCGGAGTGGAAGTCGAGCCGGCCGACGGTATGGAGGCCCCGATGCAGCCGAGCCGGGACCAGGTCGAACACCGTCGGTCGCCCTTCGGGATCGTGCCGCGTCGTCATCACGCCGTCGGGCTTGTTGACCAGCAGATAGAGCGGCCGTGCAGCAGCCGGCAGCGGCTTACCGTCGACGCGGACCGCGTCCTCCTCCGGATCGGCCTGATCGCCCAACGTGACCACCTGCCCGTTGACCGTCACCCGGCCGGCGCGGATCAGATCCTCGGCGGCGCGGCGCGACGCCAAGCCGGCGCGCGCGATCAGCTTCTGCACTCTCTCGCGTCCCATCCCGCCTCACCCTCAGAGGCTCGCGTCCGCCTCGAGCTCCGCCAGCTCCTCGGCCTCCGCCTCGAGCGAGCCGAAGCTCTCCTCGAACTCGTCGAGCGGCGGCAGATCGTCGAGGTCGGTGAGGCCGAAGTGCATCAGAAACTCGCGCGTGGTGCGGTAGATGAACGGCTTACCGACTACCTGGCGACGGCCCGAGATCCGGATCAGGCGACGATCGAGGAGGGTCTTCAGTACTCCCGAGCTGTTCACACCACGGAGCTCCTGGATCTCGGGACCGGTGATCGGTTGCCGGTAGGCGACGATGGCCAGGGTCTCGAGAGCGGCCATCGACAGACGGTTCTGTCCGCTGACGTCGAAGTACGACCGCAGATAGCCGTGCAGCGCCGGGCGCGTCACCAAGCGGAGGCCACCGGCGACCTCCTCCACCAGGATGCCCCGCCCCTCCGCCTCGCTGGTCAGTCGACGGACCACCCTGTCGAGAGCGGCCTCGAGCGCCTCGGGCTGTCGATCCGAGAACACCTCCCGCAGCCGCTCGAGCGACACCGGTTCCCCCGACGCGGCGAAGAGGATCGCCTCGAGAGCGGCGTCGAGCTCGTGCTCGGCGCTCATCGGCTGATCGCCTCGAGCTCGATGTCGGTCGGCATACGGGTCGTGCGATGGAGCAGGATCTCACCGGCGTCGGTCTGGTGCAGACGGACCAGGTGAAGGCGGGCGAGCTCCAGGACGGCGAGGAAAGCGGCCACCACCTCGCCACGAGTCCGGCGTCGGTGGAGGTCGGCCAGCAGATCGAACGGGCGCCCCGCGCCGAGCTCGTTCAACAGCCGGTCGAACTGGTCGCGCACCGAGAAGACTTCGCGCTCGAGCAGCAGCGGATCGGGGTGCTCGTGATCGTAGCGCGTCAACACCTGCTTGAGCGCCCCCAGCAGGGAGTGGAGGGAGACCTCTCCGAGGTCGACAGCGGCCTCCTCGTCGACCCCCAGGTCGCGGCGGTCGACGGTCCGGGTCCACATGCCGCGTCGCAACTCGTGGGTCTCCGCCAACGACTGCGCCGCCTCCTTGATGCGTCGGTACTCCAGCAGACGCTCGACCAGCTCCTGGCGCGGATCCTCCGCCGGCTCGTCGTCGTCGTCGGACTGCGGCAAGAGCAGGCGCGACTTCAAGTGGATCAGCAGCGCCGCCTCGTAGACGTACTCACCGGCGATGTCCAGATTGAGCTCCTCCATCAGACCGAGGTACTCGTGGAACTGGTCGCAGATCAGCGCCACCGGGATGTCACCGATGTCGACCTGATTGATCTTGACGAGGTGCAGCAGCAGGTCGAGCGGCCCCTGGAAGACCGGCAGATCGACCCGCCACGACTCCGGCAGCGCCGGGGCGCGCGCCTCGCTGCTCACCGGCTCGCTCCGGCCATCAGCGCTCCGGCCGCCGGCGGCGCCGTCGGCGGCGCGGTCCGAGGCCCCTGACTCGCTCTGTCCATCGGTCGCGTTTCGAACGACGGTCGTCGCTCCCTCGATCGCCGGCAGGCTATCAGACTTCGGAATCCACCCCGGCTCGATCCCCCACCCGCTCCCTGGCCGCCAAGCGGCGGTCGATCGACGCCATCAGCGCGTCGTTCTCGGCCAGCACGCTCTGCTCGATCCACAACGATCGGACCTGCGCCACCAGGGCGAGGTAGAAGAGACCGTGATGCACCCAAGGCGGTACGTGGCGGGTGTAGACGCCGCCACCGAGGACGAACACCGCCATCACTAGCCCCATCGCCAACATAAGGGAGGGATACGAACGGTTCTTGAACTCCTTCGTCTTCTCGATCAGCGCCGCTTCGAGTCCGTGCTCGGCCACCGCCTCCTTGATCGCCTTGCCGGTGCCGATGAGGTAGAACATGATCCAGCAGTGGGAAAAGAGCAACAGAAGGCTGGAGGCGAGGGCGAGTGTGAGATGGGTACCGATCCCCCCCTGCTCCATCGAGAACAGATAGCCGGCCACACCGGTCAACACCAATCCGATCGTCGCCACGCCGCCGACGATCAACAACGCCCTTCCCATCATCGCTCCGACTCTCCTCTCGCCGAGCTCTCTCCCAACGGCTCCGATTGTGACCCGATCGCGCCGGCTCGTTCAACGACCCGTCGCTGCCAGAGGGCACCGATCCGCTCGGCCGCGTAGCGCTCTCGCAGACGCCGCGCCCCGGCTCGCCCCCGGCGGCGCGCCTCGTCGGGGCGACGACGCCACGCGGCGATCGCCGCAGCCAGGGCCTCGGCGGCCTCGGGCGGCCCCAACCAACCGGTCTCCCCCTCCTCCACC
>JAWVZD010000265.1:0-4397 GCA_033722395.1 Thermoanaerobaculia bacterium
CGTGTCGACGGCGGTGTCACCTTGGAACGGCAGACGACCGGCGAAGGACTCGTAGAGCATGACGCCAAACGCGAAGATGTCGGTACGGGCATCGGCGTGCGAGCCGCGCAGCTGCTCCGGCGCCATGTAGGGGACGGTTCCGGCGGTGGTCCACTGGGTCGCCGTGCGGGAGAGATATTCCCCTTCGTCCTCTCCCGGACGCCGCTCGCTCTGGGTCAGGACGGCGAGGCCGAAGTCGAGGATCTTGGCCCGGCCGCGTGCGTCGATCATGATGTTGCCGGGTTTGATGTCGCGGTGGAGGACGCCCGTCTGGTGCGCTTCGGCCAGTCCGTCGGCGACCTGGCGGGCGATCGGCGCGATCGCCTGCGGCTCGATACCGCGCTCGAGCAGCTCCTTGAGGCTCTGACCCTCGACCAGCTCCATGGCGATGAACGGTGTGTCGTCGACCAGGTCGACCTCGTAGACGGTGGCGATGTTCGGGTGCGAGAGGCGCGACGCCGTACGCGCCTCGGTGAACAGCATGTCGCGGGCCTTCGGGTCGGCGGCGAGCTGCTTCGATAGGACCTTCAAGGCGACCCGGCGTTGCAGGTTGGTGTCCTCGGCGGCGAACACCTGGCCCATGCCGCCTTCGCCCAGGGGGCGGAGGATCTTGAAGTGGGATAGGGTCTCGCCGATCATGTCGGGTTCTGGAGTCGGGAGTCGGACGACGGGAGAGGGATTCTATCCCAGGCCCGAAACGAATACGGTCGGCGCTGGCGCGTAGAGAAAGTTATGATGCCGGTCGGTGTGAGCGTCGATACCTCCGCGCCCGACGGAGCCCTCCTCGTGCTGGCGCAAGACGGCGAGAGCGAGGCGCGGGAAGAGCTCGCCCGCCGGGTCCGACGTCGTGCGTACCCGCTGGCCCTGCAGCTGATGGGGAACGCGGAGGAGGCACGCGACGTCGTGCAGGACGCGATGCTGCGCTTCTTCCGGCATCTCGATCGCATCGATGCCGGGCGACCGCTCGAGCCGTGGCTCTACCAGATCGTGCGCAACCGCGTGCGCGATCTGAAACGGCGCCAGTACGTCCGCCGGCAGGAGTCGCTGGAGGCGCTGCGCGAGCGCGGTCGGCCGGAGACCGTCGACCCGCGAGCCGATCCGGCGGCCGACGCGGCGCGGCACGAGCTCCAGGCGAGGGTCTGGAGGGCGCTCGCCGAGCTGTCGGAGCCCCATCGGGAGATCCTGGTGCTGCGCGATTATCAGGATCTCTCGTATCGCGAGATCGCCGGCGTGCTGAAGATCCCGCAGGGCACGGTGATGTCGCGTCTGCACGCGGCGCGCTCGCGACTTCGCGAGGTGCTGGTCGAAGAGCACCGGACCGGCGACCGTGCCGGCCAGGAACCGGAGGAGTAGGAGAGCAGGACGATGTCTCGGCAAATCGATCATGGATTCGATCAGGCCCTCGTCTCCGGCTACCTGGACGGCGAGTTGACACAAGGGGAGCATCAGCGAGTGCGGCTCCACCTGGAGGATTGCGCCGAATGCAGGCGGCTGGCCGAGGAGCTGGCCGCGATCAGGGAGGCGACGATGTCGACGACGTTTCGCGTGCCGCCGGACCGAGGATGGGACGAGACCCCGCGTGGGGGCGTGTCGCGCCTGTTGCGCGACTTCGGTTGGATGGTGATCGGTCTCTGGGTGCTCGGTCTGATCGGCTTCGGCCTGTGGAAGCTCGCCACCGATCTCGACGACCTGTGGCCGAACCTGCTGGCCTTCGGCTTCTGGTTCGGATTCGGGCTGGTCGGTCTCTCGGTGCTGGTCGACCGCCTGAAGGGACTGAAGACCGACCGCTATCGGAGGGTGCTCAAATGATCGTGACGACCAGCGCGACGATCCACGGCAAACGCGTCGAACGGACCCTCGGTCTGGTGAGGGGCAACACGATCCGGGCGCGCCATATCGGGCGCGACATCGTGGCCGCGCTGCGCAACGTGGTGGGCGGCGAGGTCTCCGAATACACCAAGCTGATGGCCGAGGCCCGCGAGCAGGCGCTCGACCGCATGACGGAGGAGGCCGAGTCACTCGGTGCCAACGCCGTCGTCGACGTCCGCTTCCAGACCTCGATGGTGATGTCGGGGGCGGCGGAGCTGCTGGTCTACGGGACGGCGGTGGTGGTGGAGGACGGCGAGGCGTAGTCGTGGGGCGCGAGGTCGTCGTAGCCGGGGGGCGCCATTCCCGGAGGCGCTTGCCGGGGCGGATGCGGCGGTCGGTGCGGGTCCTTGCCTCCGGTCGCGGCCGGGTGCGCCTTGCGCTCGCTTGAGGAGGGGGATGCTCGCTCCAGGCGCACCCGCCCGCTGGGGAACGCGATCTCGGAAGCGAGATGCCATCGACGGGTGCTCGGCATCCCAGCTTGGCACGGCGGTAGGCGGTCCCCGGGACCCCGACCCCGAAATCGCCGGCATTCGGCTCGATGCTTGCCGCCGGCCGCCGGCGCCCGATGTTGGGAGCGGTGTCGTCTCACCGCAAGGCGTAGAACGCGAGCAGGAGAGCGGTGAGCAGCCAGAGAACGGGGTGCACCTCGCGCCAGCGGCCGCGCAGCAGGGCGATCCCCACCCAGGCCAGCAGCCCGAAGGTGATGCCGTTGGCGATCGAGTAGGTCAGCGGCATCAGGGAGATGGTGAGGAAGGCCGGCAGCGCCTGCTCGGTCCGCCGCCACGAGATGTCGCGCACGCCGCGCATCATCAACGCTCCGACCACCACCAGCGCTGGAGCGGTCGCTACGGCCGGCACGCTCGCCATCAGCGGCGTGACGAAGAGCGCCAGGAGGAAACAGACCGCGACCACCACGGCCGTCAACCCGCTGCGGCCTCCCTCCTCGACACCGGTGGCCGACTCGACATAGGCGGTCACGGTGCTGGTGCCCAGCAGCGCACCGGCGACCGTCCCGAGCGCGTCGGCGGTGAAGGCGCGATCGGCGCGCGGCAGATTGCCCCGGTCGTCGACGAAGCCCGCCAGACGACCGACGCCGAGCAGGGTCCCGGCGGTGTCGAAGATGTCGACGAACAGGAAGGCCACGATGACTGGTACCAGCGAGCCGTCGAGTAGACCCGACAGATCGACCGCCAGGAAGGTCTCCCGCGGGAGGTGGGGCAGAGAGAGGAACCGAGCCGGTACGTCGGTGATGCCGCTCGCCCAGGCCAGCACCGTGGTGCCCAGGATGCCGAACAACAGGGCACCCCGGACACCGGCGGCCAACAGGGCAGCCGTCGCCACCAGGCCGCCCAGGGCCAGTAGCAAGGGCAGCTGGCGGAGATCCCCGAGGCCGACCAGCGTGGCCGCGTCGTCGACGACCAGGCCGGCGTTCTGGAAGCCGATCATGGCGAGGAACAGCCCGATGCCGGCCGTGGTGGCGAGCTTGATCGGCAGCGGAATCGCTTCCACCAGAGCACGGCGCGCTCCACTGAGCGAAAGAATCAGGAACAGCACCCCCTCGACCAGCACGGCGGCGAGTGCGACCTGCCACGAGATTCCCATCGCCGTCACCACGCCGAAGGCGAAGTAGGCGTTGAGCCCCATGCCGGGGGCGAGCGCGAACGGATAGTTCGCGGCCAGGCCCATCACCAGGCTCGCGATCGCCGCCGCCAGAGCCGTCGCCACGACGACGTCGGCTACCGGCATGCCGGCCTGGCCGAGGATCTGGGGATTGACGAACAGGATGTACGACATGGTGAGGAAGGTCACCACGCCGGCCCGCACCTCGGTCGCGGGGCGGGTACCGAGCTCGTCGAGGCCGAACCACCTGCGCAGCATGGGAGGTGCGCGGAGTCTACCCGAGGGGGCGCCCGACGCGTCTATGGTCGAGTCGACACCGGTCGAGCGACCGTCGTCGTGGAGAGTGGGGGAGGGTGTGACGGTCGACAACGCGGAATCGTGCGCGGCTCCGGTAGACTTGCCGGACGGGACGGTACGTCCTTCTCGAGGAAGCCGACGGCCCTACCCGTGCCTCCGAGCGACGGAGGAGGTGCGTTTCGCAGCGAGATACCGAGTCGCCGGTCGAGTCGCGACGACTCGAGGAGCGCTTGGCCGAGCTCCAGCGCGAGGTCGAGCGCTACCGCGACATGGTCGAGAGCAGCCTCGGCCTGATCTGCACACACGACCTGGACGGGGTCATCCTCTGGGCCAACTCGGCGGCGGCCGACCTGATCGGCTGGCGGCCCGAGGAGCTGGTCGGGAAGAACATCCGCCAACTGCTGGCGCCGGCGGTCGAGGAGGAGTTCGCCGCGTATCTCGAGCGCGTCGAGCGCTCCGGCGAGGACAGCGGTGTCATGCAGCTGGTCACGCGTCACGGGGCGCATCGTTTCTGGAAGTACCACAACGTGCTGCGCCGGCGGCCGGATGAGCCGCCACACGTTCTCGGCCAC
>JAWVZD010000266.1:0-4396 GCA_033722395.1 Thermoanaerobaculia bacterium
CTCGCCCTGGCCGACGAACCGGGCGTCGAAGGCGTCGGCGAACTTCAGGTAGCGCCGGTCGCGCTCGGAGAGCTCGTCGGCGCCGATGATGGAGGCCAGGTTGCGGGTCTCCTGGGCGCGGGCGTACAGGGCGTACAGCTGGGCCGACACGCGCGGGTGGTCCTCGCGGGTGTCGTCCTTGCCGATGCCGTCCTTCATCAGGCGCGACAGCGACGGCGAGATGTGCACCGGCGGATACACGCCCTGGTTGTGGAGCTCGCGCGACAGCACGATCTGGCCCTCGGTGATGTAGCCGGTGAGGTCCGGGATGGGGTGGGTGATGTCGTCCGAGGGCATGCTGACCACCGGCACCAGGGTGATCGAGCCGTGGCGGTCCTTGATCCGGCCCGAGCGCTCGTAGATCTCCGCCAGGTCGGAGTACAGGTAGCCGGGGTAGCCCTTTCTCGCCGGCACGTCGCCCTTGGCGGTCGCCACCTCGCGCAGGGCCTCTGCATAGTTGGTCATGTCGGTCATCACCACCAGCACGTGGCGGTCGAGGTCGAAGGCCAGGTACTCGGCGGCGGTCAGGGCGGCGCGCGGCAGGGCCAGGCGCTCGACCGGCGGGTCGTCAGCCAGGTTGATGAACATCACCACGTTGCCGAGCACGCCGCTGTCGGCGAGGTCCTCCTGAAAGAACTGGGCGTCGGCGTAGGAGACGCCCATGGCGGCGAACACCACCGAGAAGCTCGACTCGCGGTCGACCAGCTTGGCCTGGCGCACGATCTGGGCGGCCAGGCGGTTGTGCGGCAGGCCCGAGGCCGAGAATATCGGCAGCTTCTGGCCGCGCACCAGTGAGTTCAGGCCGTCGATGGTGGAGACGCCGGTCTGGATGAACTCGCGCGGGTAGGTGCGCGCGGCGGGGTTGATCGCCGAGCCGCCGATCGGTCGCTGGACGCCGGAGACCAGCGGCGGGCGATCGTCTTTGGGCTCGCCGATGCCGTTGAACACGCGGCCCAGGATCTCCGGCGAGAGGGTGATCTGCAGCGGCTGATCCAGGAACCGGACCCAGGTCGTCTCGAGGTCGAGCTCGTCGGTGCCCTCGAAGACCTGGATCAGGACCTCGTCGGCGTCGCTGCGGATCACCTGTCCGGTGCGGCGGCGCCTGCGGCCGTCCTCGATCTCGACCCGGTCACCGAACGCGACCCGTTCGGCGCCGCGGACCGCCAGCAGCCCCCCGCGCACCTCGGAGGCGGTGCGGTATTCTCTTGCGCTCATGCCGGCTCCCCATGCTTCGCGTATTCCACCTTGAGCCGGTCGAGCTCGCCCTTCATCTCTTCGGCGAAGGCGGCGATCTGGTCGACCTGCTCGGACGAGAGGTTCTGTTTGAGGCGCCGGGCCTTGGCCAGGCGCGGCAGGCTGGTCAGCTCCTGGACGGGCACCCCGAGCTCGATCAACTCGGCGCCGCGCTCGTAGATCATCAACACCAGGTCGAGCAGGGCGAACTGCTTCTCGGGCGAGCAGAAGGTGTCGATCTCGTCGAGCGCGCTCTGCTGCAGCACGCCCTCCTTGATCAGGGCGGCGCTTTCCAGCTCCCAGCGCTGCGCCGAGGACAGGGCCTCGGGGCCGACCAGGTTGACGATGCGCGACAGCTCGGCGTCGCGCGCCAGCAACCCCAGGGCCTGGGCGCGGCGCTGCTCCCAGGCCGGGTTGACGTTCTCCGCCCACCACTTGGCGGCGTTCTTGACGTGGTCCGAAAAGCTGCCGACCCAGTCGATCGCCGGGTAGTGGCGGGCGTCTGCCAGCTCCTTGGACAACCCCCAGAAGGTCTGGATGATCTCCTTGGTGTGGCTGGTGACCGGCTCGGAGAAGTCCCCGCCGGGCGGAGAGACCGCGCCGATCAGCGACACCGAGCCGCGCCCGCCGTGCAGGGTCTCGACCCGCCCGGCGCGCTCGTAGAAGGCTGCCAGACGCGAGGCGAGATACGCGGGGTAGCCCTCCTCGACCGGCATCTGGCCGAGCCGCCCGGCGACCTCGCGCAGGGCCTCGGCCCAGCGGCTGGTGGAGTCGGCCAGCATGACCACGTCGTAGCCCTGGTCCCGGAAGTACTCGGCGATGGTCACGCCGACGTAGATCGAGGCCTCGCGCGCCACCACCGGCATGTTGGAGGTGTTGGCCACCAGCAGGGTGCGCTCCATGAGTGAGCGCCCCGTGTGGGGATCGGTGAGCTCCGGGAAGCTCTCCAGGATGTCCACCAGCTCGTTGCCCCGCTCGCCGCAACCCACGTAGATGACGATGTCGGCGTTGGCCCAGCGGGCGATCTGCTGCTGCACCATGGTCTTGCCGGCGCCGAAGGGCCCCGGCACGGCCCCCTTGCCCCCCTTGAGGATGGGGAAGAAGGTATCCAGCACCCGCTGGCCCGTGATGAGGGGCACGGCGGCGTGGTTGCGGGCCGCGTAGGGCCGGGCGGTGCGCACCGGCCAGCGGTGGAACAGGCGGATGTCGTGGACGCGGCCGTCCTTGCCCTTCAGGCGGGCGATCACCGCGTCCACGGTGTACTCGCCGGAGGCGCCGTGCTCCACGATCCTGCCGCTGATGCCCGGCGGCACCAGCACGCGGTGCCGGATGGTTTCCGTCTCCTGGACGGTACCGATGATCGCGCCGCCCTCGAGCTCGTCGCCCATGGAGAGTGAGCTGTCCGCCTCGAACTGCCAGGTGGTCTCGCGGTTCAGCGAGGGCACCTGGATGCCGCGTCCGATATAGTCGCCGCTGCGCTTGAGGAGCTCCGGCAGCGGGCGCTGCACCCCGTCGAAGATGTTGCCGAGCAGCCCGGGGCCGAGCTCCACGGACAGGGGATGGCCCAGGCTCTCGGCCTCCTCCCCCGGACGCACGGACTCGGTGGGCTCGTAGACCTGGACGACGGCCCTGTCGCCGTCGAGGCCGATGACCTCGCCCACCAGCCCCAGCTTGCCGATGCGTACCTGCTCGCCGTTGCGCACCCGGTCCAGGCGCACGGTCACGATGGGCCCGTTGACGTCGAGGATCTCACCCATTGATCAGTACTCCGGCGTTGGTGCCGTGGGGGAAGAGGCGCTCGAGGGTGAGCCGCTGGAGGTCCTCCTGCATGCGCTCCATGCGCCCCTCGAAGGTGTTGTTGACGGAGACGCGGCGGTCCATGGTGCGGACCAGCACCCCGCCGGCGCAGGGGCAGTGCTCCTTGGCCAGGACGATCTTCTTGGACGGCGCGCTGTCGGCGGCGATCTCCTCCCAGCGGCCGCTGAAGCGGCGGTGATCGGCCTCGGAGACCAGGGCCTCCAGCTGCTCCTCGTCGAAGAGCCCCGCCGCCTGCCCGAGCAGGCGCTTGAAGAACGCCAGGTACGCCTCCTCGTCGTCCAGCAGCTCGTGGAGACGCTCGGTGACCCGGTACAGCACGTTCTCCACCAGCCCCCAGCGCAGCCGGTCCAGCTCGGCCTGGAGGCGGATCTCGTTGGCCTGCACCTGGCGCCGGTACTCGCGCTCGGCGCGCGCCTGGGCCGCCAGGTTCTCCTTCTCCTCGAGCAGGTGGATACGGTTGGCGGTCTCCTTGCGGATGCGCTCCTTGGCCCGCTGCGCCTGCTCCATGTGCTCGTCCGCCAGGGCGTTGGCCCGCTCGCGGATGGCCCGCTCGAGGGCCTCGACCTGATCTTCGCCTTTCATTCCTGCCTCTCCAGTGCCGCGGAGCCGAGCACGCGCAGGACCAGATCCTCCACCGGCGGGCGGTAGTCCGCCGGGGACTGGAGCGGTGGGATCTCGCTGATCACGATGCGACCTCCTTCGCGTCTGATGCGGTCGAGGGCGGTGCCCCCCTGCTGGGCCAGCTTGTGCTCCAGGAACACCAGCGCCCGGCCGTCGGATTCGATGAGGGAGCCCAGCAGCTCCTCCACCTGCTCGGGGGTGGGGTTTGCCAGGGTTTCCACGCCCAGCAGCGCGAACCCCTCCAGCAGGGCCTCCGAGCCCATGGCGATGATGCGGATGGTCATATGCGGCCGAGCAACAGGATGGTCACCACCAGGCCGTAGATGGCGATACCCTCGGCGAGGCCGAGGTAGATGAGGGTGCGGCCGAAGAGCTCCGGCTTCTCGGTGATCACGGCCAGGGAGGCCGCGCCCACCGGGCCGACGGCGATGCCGGCGCCGATGGTGGCCATGGCGGTGGGAATGCCGATGCCGATGATGGCAAGCCCGAGGCCGACGGAGATCTCCGTGGGGCCCTGCACCACCTCGGGCTGGGCCATGACCTCCTGGACGCCCAGGAGCAGCAGGCCGGCCTGGGCGGCCACGAACACGACCAGCTGGGTGCCCAGCGTCCCCTTGAGCCAGCGGGGACCGGCCACGCCCTTGCGGAGCGGGTTGATCTCGAAGTAGATGCCGAGGGCGATGAC